>JAABTB010000342.1 GCA_011390085.1 Desulfobacula sp. | reverse complement strand
CCTATATTTTGAAAGAGGGAGACAGGGTCGGGCTCTTCCCGCCTGTTGGAGGCGGATAAGCAATGGAATTTAAAGAACGGTATGACCGTAATTTCAATACCTTTTCCCCTGAGGAGCAGAAAAAACTGGGGGCCTCCACGGTGGTCATTATCGGCCTGGGCGGCCTGGGTGGAGGGGTCTGTGAAATGCTGGCAAGGGTGGGAATCGGCAGGCTGATCCTGGTGGACGGGGATGTGTTCGAAGCCGGCAATTTAAACCGCCAGGTATTGAGTGAAGAGCGGCTCATGGGGGTTCCAAAGGCAGAAGCGGCAAGGGACAGGGTAAGAGCCGTGAACTCTGGGATTGAGGTGATTCATCGCATTGAATTTCTGGATGAAAAGACCCTTTATGAAACCATAAAAGGCTCGGACGTGGTTATGGATTGCCTGGATTCCATTGACACCCGGTTCAAACTTCAGGATGCGGCCAAAAAAGCGGGGGTTCCCATTGTGTCCGGCGCCATAGCAGGTGTCACCGGTCAGGTTACCACCATTTTTCCGGAAGACAAGGGCTATGCTTTGATATATGGGGAAAAAAGCCGGAAGCAGGGGAAAGGTGTGGAAACAAAAACCGGGAATATTGCCTATTGCGCACTTTTTACGGCAGCCCTTCAGTCTTCGGAATGTGTGAAAATTATTTTGAACCGCGGGGATATTCTACGCAATAAACTCTTGGTCGCCGAACTGTGGACCAATCTCTTTGAGGTGATGGATCTTGTCTGATACCTATCAACAGGCAGCCGATATCATCAGATCGGCCAAACGCTGTGTGGCCTTTACAGGAGCCGGTATTTCCGTTGAAAGCGGCATTCCTCCCTTTCGGGGAGAAAACGGCCTCTGGAATAAATATGATCCCGAGACCTTTGACATCCGGTATTTTTACACGCATACCAAAGCATCCTGGGAAGTCATCCGGGAGATTTTTTATGATCTTTTCGGAAAGGTTGTGCCGAACCGTGCCCATTATGCCCTGGCGGAACTGGAGTCAAGGGGACTGCTCGGTTCCGTGATTACCCAGAACGTGGACAACCTTCATTATGATGCCGGCAGCAGAATCGTCTATGAATTTCACGGGTCCTTGAAAAAATTGGTCTGCCTGGGCTGCCGGGCAAAATACACGATTTCAGAGGTTGATCTCACCCGCCTGCCGCCTGAATGCGGAAAATGCGGCAAGGTTTTGAAACCGGATGTGATTTTTTTTGGAGAGGCGATTCCGGAGCCTGCCCGGACCCATTCATTCAATGAGACCAAAAATGCAGATTGCTTTATCCTGATCGGAACCACGGGAGCAGTGGCGCCGGCCAATATGATACCGCCGGCCGCCAGGGCAAACGGCGCAAAAATCATTGAAATCAATCCCGTTGTCTCTGAATACACCTATTCGGTTACGGATGTGTTTCTGAAAGAAAAAGCCACAACAGCCATGGAAAGGCTAATGGAAAAAATGAATGAAAAATGAAGAATCAGTTGGATAATAAGGAGTTCTCAATGCCGGAAGATTGTATTTTTTGCAAGATCGTCACCAGGCAGATGCCTGCTGAATTTTTATATGAAGATGATGTCTGTGTGGTTTTCAAGGATCTTCACCCTGCCGCACCGGTCCATCTCTTGATTATGCCTAAACGACATATCAGGAGTGTCAATGACCTGAAAGATGGGGATGAAGGTATTGTCTCTCATCTTTTCATGATTGCACGGGATATGGCAAAGCAGAGCGGGGTCAAGGACTCGGGATATAAGCTCTTGTTCAATGTAGAAAAGGGCGGGGGGCAGGTGATTTTTCACCTTCATCTGCATTTGATCGGCGGCTGGAAAAAATGATGAAGAATATCACGGTCATCCAGATACCGGCGCCGGGAGAATCCCGGGTCATGTATGGCGGGGATTGCATCCGGTTTGAACTCATGCTTTCGAAAAAAGCGGCCGGTCGGGCCTGGGTCAGGACAAATCTCGGTTCTGCCGCCGTATCCAGGCGGGAAGTCATTTCCCGCATTGAGAAAAATGAAATCAAGCTGGATGAAGCCTGGTACGACATTGAAATGGAACAAAAGGATGATTTGGTTTTTCGGATTGTCCTGCCCCTTCACCAGACAGGCTATTTCCAGGCCAAATGTTTTTTTATCCCGGAAAAGACCACCATCCCCATCTGGCCCCAGGGCAAAAATTCCATTATCAATGTGGAGCCTGCCGGCACCTGTTGCGCCAATATCATTTACAACGCCTTTGTCCGGCAGTTCGGTCCATCAAAATCCGGAGCCGTTGAAGACAAGGACTTGTCGGTCATCATCAAACAACTGGATGCAAAGGGTTATACGGTTATCCCGGAATCCGGAAAATTCCGGGATTTAAAGCGGGAAGTGGAATTTATTTTTTCCCGCCTGGGGTGCCGGGTTCTGCACCTTCTGCCCATCCATCCCACCCCCACCACCTACGCCAGGATGGGAAGGTTCGGTAGTCCCTATGCAGCCCTGAATTTTACGGAAGTGGACCCGGCCCTGGCCGAATTCGACCATTCGGCAACCCCCCTGGAACAGTTCATGGAACTGGCCGACATGGTTCATTTTCATAACGGCTATCTGTTTATGGACATTGCCATCAACCATACCGGCTGGGCCGCGTCCATCCATGAAACCAACCCGGAATGGCTGGTCCGGGGGGATGACGGCAGGATCGAAGCCCCCGGCGCCTGGGGAACCGTCTGGGCCGATCTTACAAAACTGGATTATACCAATATCGACCTCTGGAAATACATGGCAGATGTGTTTTTGCTCTGGTGCCACAGGGGAGTGGACGGGTTCAGGTGTGATGCCGGGTATATGGTTCCGGTGGAAGCCTGGGAATATATTGTGGCCAAGGTCAGGACCGAATATCCGGAAGCCCTTTTTTTCCTGGAAGGGCTTGGCGGACTCGTTTCAACCACGCGAACCCTGCTGAGCCGGGCCAATTTCAACTGGGCCTATTCGGAATTATTCCAGAATTATACCCGGGAAGAGATTTCCCGGTATC
>JAABTB010000341.1 GCA_011390085.1 Desulfobacula sp. | reverse complement strand
ATCTTCAATCCGGAACAACCGGTTTTTTGAGGGATTCATCATCATGGAAAAGATTAATACAAGTCCTGTGTTAGGACATCTTTAGCATTTGAATAGAATTATATGTGTTTCCCTGTCGATGCAAAATCAATCCAAACCATTTTTTAGCATCCCGGTAATCATTTTTTAATAAAGAGCTGAGATACTGCCTTTGAAAAATTCAGGATCTCCCGCAAGTGCGGTGAATATTACATCTAATGAATCAGGAGGTTGGTTATGAAAACGGAATCCGTCATCAGAAGCATGGGGCTCAAGGAGTATATGAATGAGGGGCAGCTTGAATATTTCAAAAATAAGCTGATCGGCAGGAAAACGGAATTGCTGGGAAAAATATCCCGGCACCGGGAAAAGATAAAATCCCTGAAAACCAATCATGCAGACATCCTTGACAGAAGCCTGTATACCATGGACCTTGAACAGGAAATCCGCACCTATGAGCGGTACAGCCAGGTCCTCCGGCAGATTGACGAGGCCCTGGAAAGGATCAGCAACGGCAGTTTCGGCTATTGTGAATTCACCGGCAAGCCCATTGGTCTGGAGCGCCTGGAAGCCCTGCCCTTTGCCAATCTTTCCATTGAAGCCCTGGAAGAGATGGAATCAGGCTATTACCAATGATCAGGAGAGATTAAGATCAATTTTTAAATGCAGGAGGAAGAATAATGTTCAGAAAATTAAGATTATCCGTATTCGTGCTGATGGTATTGCTGGTCACGGCCTTTGCCTATGCACAGGACAAAGCCCCCAAACACATTTTCATGTTTATCGGGGACGGCATGGGTGTGGCCCAGCGGCAGGTTGCCGAATTGCAGCTCAACAACAAACCCGGTGTAACGGCAACCAGCCAGAAGGTCAGGCTGAACATGAATTCATTAAAGGTTCTGGGGATGAATACCACCTATGATTCCACCAGCATTGTTCCGGATTCCGCATCAACGGCCACATCTCTGGCATCGGGGTATAAGACCCTGAGCGGGGTCATCGGCATGAAGGAAGACAAGGTCACAAAGGTGCCCCTGATCAGCGAATTTCTGAAACAAAAGGGGTTGTCCGTCGGCATCATTTCCGATGTGAAAATCGTGCATGCTACCCCGGCCGCCTTTTACGCCCATATCGATTCCAGAAACAAATACGATGAGATCGCCTCCCAGCTCATCCATTCAGGCTTTGACCTTTTTGTGGGGGGCGGGGGAGACAAACATTTCAACCCGGCAACACGCGAGGACGGCAAAGACCTTTATGCCGAGGCAGCATCAAAGGGCTTTGCCCTGGCAAGAACCAAAGACGAATTTTTGTCATTGAAAAAAGGAACAAAGGCGTCGGCCAACCTGCCGGGTGATGTTTATGACGAGGCCCTTCCCTATGTCATGGACCGGACCGGGGCTGATCTGAACCTGGATGAGATCGTATCAAAATCCATTGACCTTTTATCCGGGAATCCCAAGGGGTTTTTCATGGTGGTGGATGAAAAAATAAAAACCCTGGCAGGGAAAAAAGAACTGACCGAGGAAGCCGTTTTCAGGCTTGCGGAAGAATTCGGCCTGGCCTCGCTCACGGAAGCGGAGAAAACAGCCATTGTCAAATCCATTGCCGATGAACAGACCGGGGACAAGGACCTGATCAAAACCCTTTACGGCGGGTACAGGCCGGTTTCCATGATGTTTAAAAGATTTTTCAATACCAGGGCCAATCTTAACTGGACCTCCTATTCCCATACCGGAATCCCGGTCATGCTTACGGCGGAAGGGTCGGGCGCCGACAGCTTTGCAGGCTATATCGATAATACCGATGTGTGCAGGATTCTGAATACCGTTGCCCAGGCTGAAATGAAGTGGTAACCGTTAAGACCAAGGGCCACGACATCATATTCACCGTTGTGGTCTTTATTTTTCTGGTGATCCTTTTGAGCCTGCCCGATTCACACTATTTCACCCGGGAAAATACCGAATTTGAAGCCCGGTGCATGGTCCTTGAAACCGATGACTCCTATGTGTTTCAGCGGGGCATCTTCAAGCAGGGGGAACAGCGGGTAAAGGTCAGGCTCACCACCGGCGAGGACAAGGGCCGGGTCCTGGACAGCGTCAACCTTCTCCAGGGCGCCATAGAGCTGGAATGGTTTTATACAAAGGGAGAAAAGGCCCTTATCGGATATTCAAAATCCGGCAGGGACATCGTCTCCTCAAGGCTTCTGGACCCGATCCGGATCGATAACCTGATGGTATTGTTCGGTCTTTTTTTCGTCACCGTCATTGCGGTAACGGGCTGGGTCGGGGTCAAATCGGTATTGTCCTTTGTCTTTACCCTGGTGATCCTGTGGAAGCTCCTGATCCCGGGGCTTCTGGACAACCGGATGGACCCTGTCCTGCTCTCGGTCCTCATGACCGGCCTTTTATCCTTTGTCATCATTTTTCTGGTGGCGGGATTCACCCAAAAAGGACTGATTGCCTTTCTCGGGGTCATCTCGGGCTGCCTCATCTCATGGATGGTTCTCCTTGTTTTTTCAAAGCACCTCCATATCAACGGGACCACTTCCGGGTTTTCGACCACCTTGAGGTTTTCCGGGTTTGAGTCCCTTGATTTATTATCACTTTTCCATGCATCGGTCATCATTTCGGCCTCCGGCGCCGTTATGGATATTGCCATGGACATTTCCGCCTCCCTGTGTGAAATAAAGGAGAAAAAACCGGATATAACCCTGCGCATGCTCATGACGGCAAAGGGGATCCATATCTCCCGGTTGCTGACCATGAATCATATTGCCTCCGAACTTCTCATGACCTTGTCCGGCACTTTTTGGTTAACCCTGGTGGCGCCCATTACCTCCCTGTTTGCCGGATGGCTTCTTATCAAAAAGCACCAGCGCTGAAAGTCCGAAACTCCTAATTTTACGGATTTATAATCCTTTCTTAATTCAATCCTCATCTTTTTTATCTAAAAACAGGTAATTGCAACTTTTAAGAGGAGGAGAAATCATGACACGCTATTACAACGAGGCCTGGCAGGGCATCCTCAAAAGCCTGACCCCGG
>JAABTB010000340.1 GCA_011390085.1 Desulfobacula sp. | reverse complement strand
AGCCGTCATTATTTTCCCGGACAATTTTAAGATAGATGTGGCCTCCTCCCGGCTGGAATATTACAAAATGCCTGCTGCTCTACCCATTGTTGAAAAAAGCTCTATTAAACTGGACCTTGCCAGAAGGGATTTTACCATCAATACCCTTGCCGTCAGCCTGAATCCGGAAAATTTCGGAATGCTCATTGATTTTTTCGGTGCAACCCGGGACCTGAAGGATAAAACCATTCGTACCATTCACAATTTAAGCTTTGTTGAAGATCCGACCCGTATTTTCCGGGCCATTAAATTTTCCAACCGCTTTGGTTTCAAAATTGGAAAGGTCACTTCCAATTTGATTAAAAACGCCATCACCATAAATTGTTTTAAGAATTTAAGCGGACTCCGGGTCTTGTCGGAGATCAAACAGATCTTTGAAGAGGAAAACCCGATTCCGGCCATCCGGACCATGGAAGAATACGGACTTGAAAAAGTTTTTCATAAAAAATTGGCTATTGATCCCAAAACCTATCAATTGCTTGAATCCGTTAATAAGATCCTGGTCTGGCACGATCTCCTCTATACGGATGAAGATTATCCCAGATGGTCTGTATATTTTATGGCGCTTTTGAACCGCGCTTCACGCAAGGTCTGCGAGCAGATCTGCGACAGGCTGAATATGCCCTTAAAAGAGCGCGGCATACTGTTGGAAAAAAGATATAGGGCGGAAAAACAACTCATTTTAATTGAGCAGGCCTCTTCTTATACAATTCAGGACCTGTACTGGGCTTTGATCGATTTTAAAACAGAGTATCTTCTGTATATGATGGCCCTTGCAACCCATGAAGAAACAAAAAAAGCCATCTCAAATTTCTATACTCATCAAAAAACGATCAAACCCTATATCCGCGGCAGGGATCTTATGGCTCTGGGTTTGAAACCCAGCCCGGTTTTTACTGTTATTTTCAACCGGATCTTAAATGAAAAACTTGAAGGCAGACTTAAAACCCAAAAAGAGGAACTGGTCTTTGCAGCAGAATATGCCAGGAACAATAAACTGATTGATTAAATCCAAAGTTTTTGATAATCCCCTTCATTCAATTTGAATGATTTATAACAGGAATGATGACAATGAAAAATGCAGACTTTTTAACCGGAATCACCACCAGCGGAACCCCCCATCTTGGAAATTATGTCGGTGCCATTCGGCCGGCAGTTGAAACCAGCAGGGATAACCATCTGAATTCCTATTATTTCCTTGCGGATTATCATTCCCTCATCAAGAACCATGACCCGAAGCTGAGAAAACAATCCGCCCTTGAAATAGCCGCCGCTTGGATTGCACTGGGGCTGGATTATGACAATTGCGTATTCTACCGGCAATCCGATATTCCGGAAATTCCGGAACTAACCTGGATTCTGACCTGTTTGACGGCCAAGGGCTTGATGAACCGGGCCCATGCCTATAAAGCAGCCGTTGCCGACAATGAACAGGAGCAGGACAATGATCCGGATAAGGGCATTACCATGGGGCTTTTTTCTTATCCCATTCTTATGGCCGCAGACATCCTGATGTTTAATGCCAAAAAAGTGCCCGTGGGTAAAGATCAGGTCCAGCACCTGGAAATGACAAGGGATATTGCCGCAAGATTCAACCATATGTATCAAAGCCTCTTTGTTCTGCCGGAGGTGGTGGTGGATGAAACCTCTGCTGTCTTATCCGGTCTGGACGGACGGAAAATGAGCAAAAGCTATAATAATTATATTCCCTTGTTCGACACTGAAAAAGCCCTTCGCAAAAGGATCATGAAAATTCAGACCAATTCGCTGGGGCCGGAGGAACCCAAGGACCCTGATACCTGCACCCTCTTTTCCATTTATCAGGCCTTTGCAACGCTGGAACAGACCAAGGCCATGGCTACCCGCTACAGACAGGGGATCTCCTGGGGAACCATGAAAAATGAACTTTTCGAATATATCAATGAAATTCTAAAGGAACCCAGAAAGAGATATGACGAATTGATCAAGGCGCCGTCGGATATTGATGCTATCCTGAAAAAAGGCGCCGCAAAGGCAAGGGAGTTTTCAGTTCCTTTTCTCGATCAAATCAGAAAGGCCATTGGTATCAGTTCACTGGGTTAATTGCCGGATTTCTTCTTTGGTGAGATGGCGCCAGGCCCCTTCTTTTAATTTGCCGAGAGTGATATTGGCTATTCTGATTCTCAGCAAGGTGTCAACCTCGTTGCCGGTTTTTTGAACCATTTTCCGGATTTGCCGGTTTCTCCCTTCTTTTAAAACAATACAAAACTGCTTTTCTGAGATTCGTTTGACCATGGCCTTTCTGGTTTTGACCTCGTCAATCATGACCCCCTCGGCCATACTCCTTAGCGCTTTATCGGGAACCGGATCAACCGTGGTCACAATATATTCTTTTTCGTGATCAAAGGAAGGGTGGGAGAGTTTATTGTGAAGCTCCCCGTCATTGGTCAGTAGGATAAGTCCCTTTGAGTTCTTGTCCAGCCTTCCCACAGGGTATATCCGTTCATCCATATCAATCAGATCCATGATGATTTTTGTTTTCTTCTGGGAGCAGGACGTGACATAACCTTCGGGCTTGTTCAAGGCCAGGTAGATTTTAGGCTGTTCCCGGCTTAAAAGAACAGGTTTATCGTCAAAAAAAACAAAATCCGACGAATCGACTTTTGTACCCAGTTCGGATATGGTTATCCCATTGATTTTGATTCGGCCCTTTAAGATATATTCTTCGGCCTTTCTTCTGGAGCAAAGCCCTGCATGGGCCAGATATTTTTGGAGCCGCATCTCTATGACCTGTATTCAGCATTGATCTTTACATAATTTTCGCTGAAGTCACAGAACCAGAAACCGTCTGTTTCTTGCCCAAGATTAAGATCCAGGGTAATGAAAATCTCATCTTTTTTCATGAGTCGGGCGATTTGTTTTTCTGCATCAGGCCCAAGCCAGCGGCCCTTCAAAACCAGAGGCTGATCATCAAAATAAAGGTCCATTTTCTCGGTGACCACCTGGGCGCCGGACCTTCCGGCCGCAGCCGTAATCCTTCCCCAGTTGG
>JAABTB010000339.1 GCA_011390085.1 Desulfobacula sp. | reverse complement strand
CATGGATGATAAGGCCTATTCGGCCCAGACCCTGTTGCTCAGGATGTTCGAAGCCTGCCAGGATGAACTGGAAACCCTGATCCAGAAAAACCTGGGTTCGGATCAGCTTGAACAATCGGTCAGAAAACTCATTGATGACAAATTCGGTCCCAGAACCCTTGTGTTTCAACCCATTCATTTCGCTGATTATTTTCAAGCCCTTTTTTCCGCCCTCAAACCTCAGTTTGAATTCAGGGATATCCACATCCAAACCGCCATTGACATAGATCTGCCTGTTCTTCGCCTGCCCGAAGAGATCATCGCCAAGATGATGACCGGGATCATCAAGAATGCCGTTGAAAACACGCCGGACAAAGGCAGGATTCATATTTCCATAACGAAAAAAGATTCAGGCGTGCTTTTCAGTGTTCATGACTTCGGCGTCGGGATCGAAGAAGATGCCCGGAAACGCATCTTTGAAGGCTTTTTCACCACACAGGAAACCCTTTTATATTCCACCAAGACGCCCTTTGCCTTTAATGCCGGCGGAAAAGGAGCAGACCTGCTGAGGATGAAGATCTTTTCAGACCGCCATGGATTCGTCCTGAAAATGGACTCCCAAAGGTGCCGGTTCCTTTTGGAAAATGAGGGTTCGACCTGCCCGGGGGATATCGAAACCTGCGGATTCTGCAAGAGCATTGACGATTGTCTGGGTTCAGGATATTCAGTTTTTACAGTATTTTTCCCGGCAGAAAAAAAATAAAAAAAGTCTTTGACAAACCCGGACAAATTAAATTAATAGAGAGGATGAATTAAGACTGAGCGCTCGTTTGGTTTGCACACGCTTAAGTAGAAGTTGATGAGTTCCTAAAAAGATTGCAATAAATGAATTAAAAAGGAGTCATGCTTCATGGACAGTCTTCATACCCTGACCTGTTTTGACATCTTTGAAAAAAATGCCCTTTATAACGGCCCGGCCTGCGCCGTTCACTGGAACGGTAAAGATATCACGTATGCTGATCTTTTCATGCAAACCACCAAACTGGCGGGCGGTCTTAACCGCTTGAACCTCCCTGCCCAAAGCAGAATCGCCGTCCTGTGTAAAAATCATCCGGTTTTCTTCCACCTGCTGGGGGCCGCGTCGGCTCTTAATCTGGCGCTGGTACTCATCAACAGGCGACTGAGCCGGGATGAAGTCTTTCATATCGTTGAGGACACAACGCCGACGGTGATGGTCTGTGACGCTGAAATGGCGGATCAGGCAAGGGCGATTGCAAAATCCGCCGCCTATATTCAACACTTTTATGTGGTGGATGAACCGGATTTTTCAGATCTTTACGATTCCCCCCCGCTTCAAGACCCTTGTCCCGTAGGCCCCAAAGACCCATATCTTATTATTCATACGGCAGCGGTCCAGGGCAAGCCCAGAGGGGCCGTTCTTTCCCAGGAGAACGTTCTTCTTTCCAACCAGCAGATTATCCAGACCTATGGCCTTGACCGAACCAAAGCCTATCTGAACATATTGCCCCTGTTTCATATCATGGGGATCAATATGAGTCTTGGGACCCTTCAGGCCGGCGGTAAAAATATTTTACAGGAAAAATTTGATCCAAAGCAAACCTTAGCCCTTATCCAGGAACAAAGAGTCAATATTTTGGGTTCCTTCCCGCCCATATTATCCAACCTCATGGACGCCATGCAGGACGGTAATTTTGATCTTTCAAGCCTTGAAATCGCAGCCGGGCTTGAAACGCCTGAAACTGCAAAAAAATGGGAGTCCTGTACCGGTTCCAAATTCTGGACCATGTACGGACAGACCGAAACCTCAGGCCTGATCACCTTTGCCGAATATTTTAAAAAACCAGGTTCGGCCGGTGCGGTTTCAGCGCTGGCCAATATCAGAATTGTCGATGAATTTGACGCTCTTCTGCCCACAGGCGCCACCGGAGAAATCGTGGTCCGGGGGCCCCTGGTTTTCCAGGGATACTGGAATTCAGAAGAGGTCAACGCCCTTACCTTCAGGGAAGGCCGGCATCATACCGGAGACCTCGGGATGATGGATGCAGACGGCTTTTTATTTTTCAAAGGCCGGAAAGCGGAAAGAGAACTGATCAAACCCGGTGGAGAAAATGTATTTCCGGCAGAGGTGGAAAAAGCGGTTCTGAAACATGGGGCCATTCGAGAAGTCTGCGTTTTCGGTGTGCCTGACCCCAAATTCGGTGAAGGCATCAAGGCGGTCTGCTCCCTCAACCCCGGCAAAACCCTGACCAAAGAGGATCTCATTGCATTCTGCGGGACCCTCATTGCAGGCTATAAAAAGCCGAGATATGTTGAATTTGTGAAAGAGCTGCCCAAGACTGAAAACGGCGCCATCGACCGGCAGAGAATAAAAGCGGAATTTGCTTGAAAACAAACTGCTTTTTTGCGAACAGGGTTTTTGTCTTGACACTAAAACACTGATTTATTAAGGAGGATCATTTTAATCAGTTTTGGCGATTCGTTTCAATTGTCCGGGAAGCAGGTTTTCTTTAATCCCATTTAAAGAATTTGGATAATATATGGCAAAACTCACAGTTTCAGATGTTACACTCTCTTTTGGCGGACTCAAGGCGCTGTCCGAGGTCAATATGACCATCGAGCCGGGTCTGATCACCTCCATCATCGGGCCCAACGGGGCTGGAAAGACCAGTATGCTCAACTGCATATCCGGATTTTACCACCCGACCCGGGGCAATATCTTCTACAAGGATAAAAAGCTCACCCATGCCTCCCCCCATGAGGTTTCCAACATGGGCATTTCCAGGGCCTTTCAAAACCTGGAACTGTTCAGAGGACTTACCGTATTGGACAATCTTCTTCTGGCCCGGCATCAGAACCTGAAATACAGTTTTCTCCAGGCCCTTGTCTTTTACGGCAAAGCCTCCCGGATAGAAGCAGAGAACCGGGCCTATGTCGAGGACATCATCGATTTTATGGAGCTGGAGCCCTACCGCAAAAGCCTGGTGGGGAACTTAAGCTACGGGGTCCAGAAAAAAGTCGAGGTGGCCCGGGCCCTAACCCTGGCTCCGGATATCCTGCTCCTGGACGAACCCATGGCCGGGA
>JAABTB010000338.1 GCA_011390085.1 Desulfobacula sp. | reverse complement strand
TATATCGTCATCTGGAGAGTATTGAATTCCCTGGTGGGGATAACCATCGTCATCTGGAGAGTATTGAATTCCCTGGTGGGGATAACCATGTGGGTCATTGCCGGTTCCGTTTTAAAGGCATTATTCCTCATCTGAATATCTGCCGCACCCGCCTGGTCCATTTCAGTATTTTTTTTTATAATTTTTTATTAGGGGTTTTTTACCCATTGTTTTTTTCTCTCAGATCAGATAAACAGTGTTCTGAAATTATTCCAATTGGTCCCATGCAGAAATTCGGAAACCCATAAAATTAACCATTTTCAGACGCTTATAGGCTGATGATACATAAACTTCTGATCGTTGATGATGAGCCCCGCGTGATAGAATCCTTCAAAGTCCTCTTTGAGGCAAGGGGCGCTTTGGTTGAAACCGCCCTCAACGGCCCCGATGCCCTATCCCGCTTCAGGAAAAGCCCTTTTAAAACAGTCCTTTCCGACATCCAGATGGATGAAATGGACGGCATGCAACTCCTGCATGCCTTAAAAAACATTGATCCCTTTGTGCAGGTCGTCTTTCTTACGGGATATGCTTCCGTTGAAAATGCAATCGAGGCCTTGAAACAGGGCAAGGCCTTTGACTATCTGAAAAAGCCGGTCAAAAATTTTAATGCCCTTTATGAAACCCTGGACCGGGCCCAGGACAGATATGATCAGCTTCAGCATCAAATGATCCGAAAAAAGGAAACCGAGAAAAGCTTTTCCGTCTTCAGGAGTATTTTTGACGGCATGGAAGCCCTTGTCTATGTCGCAGACATCAAAACCCATGAACTTATTTATGCCAACAAAAAATTCATGGAAGGGGTCGGTTATGATGCCCAGAAAGCCATGGAAGGGGGAAAATGCTGGGAAGTTATTCAAAAAGGCCAGGCAGGGCCCTGCTCCTTCTGCACCAATGAAAGGCTTCTCCTGGCCGATGGCAGCCCTGCACCCCCCTATGTCTGGGAATTTTACAACAACCGGAACAACCGCTGGTACAGTATTGTGGATAATGCCATCGAATGGTATGATAAACGAATGGTCAGGCTTGAAACAGCCTTCGATATTACTGAAAAAAAAGAACATGAAACGCTGTACCGGCAATTTGAAAAAGCCATTGAAACCTCCAAAAAACTTGAAAGTATAGGAACCCTTGCCGGCGGAGTCGCCCACGATTTCAACAATACCCTTTCCACCATCATCGGAAATATCAATCTTGCCCAGCTCGGCAATCTTGACAAGGAAACCCGGAAATTTCTGCAGAATGCAGAAGCAGGCGTCATGCAGGCCAAAAGGATTTCTTCGAAACTGATCACCTTTGCAAGGGGCGGGGGTCCCCACAAAACCCAAACCGATATTGTAGATCTGGTCAGAAAAACCCTTGCTGCAAAATTGGATACCAAAGGCATTTCTTACAAATTGGATTACGACAGGATTCCAGGTCATTATTTTGCAGATCAGGAACAGCTTAAAACCGCCATCGGCAATATTCTTCAAAATTCCATGGATGCCATGGCCCAAAAGGGCAGGATGGGGATTTCCATCCGGTATATGACAGACGCCCGGCAACCCCCCCGCATTGCCATATCCATTTCCGATACCGGTTCAGGAATTTCACGGGACCATATGGATATGATATTCAATCCCTATTTTACCACCAAACCTCTGGGAAGCCGGAAAAGCACCGGGCTTGGCCTGAGTATTGCCTGGTCCGTCATTACGAGGCATGGCGGGAATATTCATGTGGAATCCGTAAAAGATCAGGGGACAACGGTCCACATCTTTCTGCCGGTCTTTAATAATGGCGACATTGAAACAGAACCTGAAACAGCCGCCGGCCCAAAAATGGAGACGCCCCCTTCTTCCGGCGCCCTGAAACAGGTCATGGTCATGGACGATGACGCGCTGACTCTGGATGTTGTTTCCCAGCTTTTAAAACGCCTGGGATATGAGGTGACAACGGCTTCAAACGGGTTCCAGGCCGTTGAACTCTATAAAACGGCAATACCTCACGGCCGGAAAACAGATATTGCCCTCCTGGATTATGATGTCGTCGGCGGCCTTGACGGATTTCAGACCCTGAAAGAACTCAAGAAAATGGATTCCGGAATCATCGGGATTCTCATGACCGGCCATTCCGACCACAGCGAGATTAAGACATACCGGCAGCACGGCTTTTCCGGCCTACTTGAAAAACCGTTTTCCATAAACCAGTTAAAGGATAAACTATCCGGCCTTTATATCTAAACTTTCAGACAAAGCATTCCCCATCCCGGACTCTTATGGTCCTCCCGGCTATGACGCCTTACCCCTTTTTTGCACCAAGCCAGGACTCAAAGTCAAGAATGATTTTATAGGGCTCAGGACAGGGACCCTCCTCTATCCTGGCCGCTGTCAGGACATGGGTTTCAAGCAATTCCCGGATATCGCCCATTTCTTTGACCAGAAAAGACAGCTTTTCTTCCATTTGGGACAATCGTTCCCCTATGGCCGGGTCTGTTTTTCCGGCCTTATGATCCCTGGTTTTTTGTTTTTTGCGGGGAGAATGCTTTTCCAGGAAAGACAGGCAATTGTCCCAGAAAAGCTCCAGGGGGATATCCCCGGCTCTTCCATGATGTTTGATCAGCTTTTCGGCAATGGCGGCCATACACCTTGAGGCGACGGTGTCTGGAAAAAGGAGGAAAAAAGGGGTCTGGGCGATTACCGAGGCCCTGACATTTTTATCCGATGCCACAATGCCCAGAGGTTCTATTCTGGCCGGAAGAAACCGGGTAACGGTCTCTTTTAGCCGGGCATAGGCTTTCTGGGCTGCCTT
>JAABTB010000337.1 GCA_011390085.1 Desulfobacula sp. | reverse complement strand
GATGACTTTGACGGGGCGGTCATAGCCGTGTTTTGACAGGACTTTCAGCATGGAATAGGCATCGGTCAGGGAAGTCGGCTCTGTGGTGACCACCAGGATGATTTCATGGGAGGCCATGCAAAAGGCGAGGACCTGGGACGAGATTCCGGCCGAGGTGTCAAAAATGAAAAAATCGTATGCCTCCAGATCTAGAAAGGCGCTGATCAGGGTTTCGGTCTCGGCCCGGGTCAGATCAGCCAGACTTTCCACCCCTGAGGAGCCCGGAATGATATCAATG
>JAABTB010000035.1 GCA_011390085.1 Desulfobacula sp. | reverse complement strand
CTTTGTTTTTAAAGATAATTTTTTTTGGAGCCGGTCCTGGCATGGTTTCTGCTATCCGTGGAAACGGTTGCTTAAGGCAATTGGGGCTGAACATGCAAGCCTGTGACATATAACATAAGGATATATAAAGATGATGCTTCGAAAAAAACTTACCCAAGGGGAATTCGCCGTACTGGTTGAACTGAATATCCCCAAAGGAGTTGATATATCAGAACTTGTGACCCATGTACGACACCTGAAAT
Organism: Desulfobacula sp.; assembly: GCA_011390085.1. Lineage (GTDB taxonomy): Bacteria > Desulfobacterota > Desulfobacteria > Desulfobacterales > Desulfobacteraceae > Desulfobacula. The sequence continues at coordinate 11,500 of JAABTB010000035.1, read as the reverse complement.
CCCGTATTGATGCCGTGGTGATCCCGGATATGGACGGGGGCGTCATGCGGATGAGCGCGCTTGGCGGCGGTGCCGTCATCCGCCGGGAGGGATTTGAGCCTGTTATTCATATCTATGGCCGGGACCGTAACCGGATGGCCATACAAGGAGATGTGCTGGCGGCCCAGGCCCTGGGGATTCAAAATCTTATTGTTGTGCAGGGGGATGCCATGGCCAACAGCGATCATCCTGCTGCAAAAACAGTGGATGATTTAAATGAGCTGGACCTTTTTTCCATGGTCCAGTCCCTTCAGAAGGGGCTTGATCTTGCCGGTTTCGACCTGAAAGGCAAGCCCGCTTTTTTCACCGGGTGCCAGGTTCAACCCATCCGGGATGACAAACACCTTTTGGAAGAATATGAGAAGGCAAAAGAAAAAGTCGCTGCAGGGGCTCAGTTTATCGTTGTACCCCCTGTTTTTGATATTCCTGCCTATATGCAAATCTTAAATAAATTCAAATCTCTGAAAGTGCCGGTGATTGCAACGGTTTTTATGCTTAAAAACGTGGGCATGGCCCGTTACATCTCCATCAATGATCCCGGCTCGGGATTATCCGACGAATTGATCGGCCGGATACGGAAAGCCAAGGATCGGGAAATGGAATGCGTCCATATTGCCGCAGAAATGATCCGTTCACTGAAAGGTGTGGCCCAGGGCGTGAAGATTTCCGCTGTGGGCTGGGAGGATCGTTTGCCGGCCATACTGGACTGCGCCGGACTTTAACAAAAATCTGATCCGTTCTGATGGCCTGTGTACCTTTCCGGAAGAGGACGGATACCTATTAATCAAGCAGGTTATATATGCAAACGCTTAAAAATATTGAACATGACCGGATGACCGGATTAAAGGTGCTGGTGATCGGCGGGGGTGTCGGAGGAATTCGTGCGGCTCTAGACCTGGCTGAATCCCGCCGGAACGTCATCCTGATCGATACGTCCTATTCCATTGGCGGATTAATGACCCGCCTGGACAGGACCTTTCCGACCAATAATTGTGATTTATGTACCATATCGCCCCATTTGTCTGAAAATTCAAGGCAGGTTTATCTCGACCTGATGCCCATGACCCGCCTCGACGGGTTGACGGGTGAGGCCGGTCAATTTAAGGCAACGCTGTTGACGGAACCCAGATATATAGATATGGAAAAATGCACGGCTTGCGGGGAGTGTTATAAACAGTTTCCCGAGGCGGTCCGGTTTACACCCGGGCTTGATCCCCGTGCCCCCACCTGTATGCGGTATCCCCAGGCCACGCCCTATGCCTTTTCCATTGATATGGACAAGGTGACCGATATAAAGGCCTTGCAGAAGGTATGTAAGGCCGATGCAATTTTACCCCGGGACCGTCAGCAGACCGCTACTGTGGATGTGGCTTCGGTGGTGCTGAGCATGGGTGCGGAGCTTTTTGGCCCTGCAGTCCTGGACCATTTTGGCGGGGGCCGGTTTGATAATGTCGTGACCACGCTGGAATATGAACGGATCATGTCGGCTTCGGGTCCCTTCCAGGGGGATCTTGTCCGGGTATCGGATAAAAAAAGACCTAAAAAAGTGGCCTGGATCCAATGTGTGGGATCACGGGGCATCAATAAGGGAGATGTTCCCTATTGCTCCAGCGCCTGCTGCATGATTTCCCTGAAAGAGGCCATGGTGACCAAGGAGAGGTTTGCCGAAAGCATTGAAACCACCATTTTTTATATGGATATGCGGACCTTTGGAAAGGATTATGAACTCTATCTGAACCGTGCCAAGAACGACTACGGCATCCGGATGATTCGAAGCCGCCCCCATTCCATTGTGGAAGAGGCCCGGACCAAAAATTTATCCATCACCTATGCCCTGGAAGAAGAAACCCTCCAGAAAACCGAAGAATTTGATATGGTGGTGTTGTCCGTAGGGTTGCGGGTTCCCGAATCTTCTGTGGACCTTGCCCGGCGGATAGGTGTGGACCTCAATCCCCATGATTTTATCCGGGCAGACCATTTTAATCCTGTGGTCACCTCAAGACCGGGCGTCTATGTGTGCGGTGTGGCCCAGAGCCCCAAGGACATCCCTGAAACCATGGTTCAGGCTAGTGCGGCTGCGGGTATGGCCGCTTCCAACCTTCCGGCGGCAGCAGATCTGCCTGAAACGGAGTTGGATTTTATTCCGGAAAAGGATATTTCCGGCCAGGCCCCCAGAATCGGTGTGTTTATCTGTGATTGCGGCGTTGAGATCGGGGGTGTGGTGGATGTCGGAAAAATGGTTGAATTTTCCAAAGCCCAACCCCAGGTTGTTGTCGCTAAGGCTGTGGGATACGGATGCAGCAGCGAGTCCATGCTTCTGATCGAAGAGGCCATCAAGACCCAAGACCTGAACCGGGTGGTCATCGGCGGCTGTTCCCCGCGAACCCATGAAACCAAATTTCAGGATCTCCTCCGGCGGGCAGGGTTGAATAAATATCTGGTGGAAATCGTGAATTTGAGGGACCAGAATACCTGGGCCCATATGAATCAGCCCAAAGAAGCCCTTGACAAGGCATTTCAACTGCTCTCCGCCGGGATCAGCGGTGTCGCTAAAAACAGGCCCCTGATGGACCAGGCCCTTCCCATGAGTCAGAATGCACTGGTTATCGGCGGCGGGGTGACCGGCATGACGGCTGCCCTTCAACTGGCGGACCAGGGCGTCAAGGTCTATCTGGTGGAAAAAAATTCAAGCCTGGGCGGACTGGCCAAGTCCATCCGGAGAACCATTGAAGGCGAGGATGTGGGGCTTTTCATGGCCCAATTGGCGGACCAGGTCTCGGCCCATAAAAATATCATGGTGCTGACCGATACCATCATCGTTGACCATTCCGGGGTTCCGGGAAGGTTCAAAACAGGGCTTCAGACCGGGTTAAGAATGAATTATATGCAGGTGGACCACGGGGTGACGATTTTTGCCGTGGGCGCCTTGCCCAACCGTCCGGATGCCTATGGTCTGGGGATACATCAGGGAATTGTGACCCAACTGGAACTGGATGCCGTGATTGAGGATCAGCCTGAAAAAATCAAGGCCATGTCCCAGATCGTCATGATCCAGTGTGCCGGGTCAAGAGAACCGGAAAACCCCAATTGCTCCAGGATCTGCTGTCAGGCCGCCGTGAAAAATGCATTGCGGATGAAAACCCTGAACCCGGACCTGGAGATTTTTATCCTATACCGGGATATCCGGACCTATGGCTTTTACGAAGATTATTACCGGCAGGCCAGAAACATGGGAGTCCAGTTTATCCGTTTCTCCCTGGACAATAAACCGGAAGTCTGGATTGAGAACGACAGGATCTCCGTTTTTACCGAGGACGGGATTTTAAACCGCAAGATTCAGTTTGAACCCGACTGTCTTGCCCTGAGTACGGGAATGAAGGCCGATGATGAAACCACGGAAGATCTGGCCATGATGTTTCATCTGCCCAGAACCGAGGATCATTTCTTCCTGGAAGACCATGTCAAGCTCAGACCGGTGGATATGTCCGTTCGGGGAATTTTCATTGCCGGAACGGCCCGGTCCCCGAAAACCATACCCGAAAGTATTACCGAGGCCCATGCGGCCGCCTGCAGGGCCCAGGCCCTTCTGGCCAAAAAGGAAATCAACCTGGGAGCGGCAGTGGCCAAGGTGGACGGTACAAAATGCGCCGCCTGCCTCATCTGCGTGAGGGCCTGCCCCTTCAGCATCCCGTTTATCAATGAAGACGGCTATTCACAGATTGATCCGGCCAAATGCCGGGGTTGCGGGGTCTGTGCGGCGGAATGTCCGGCCAAGGCTATTCAGTTGCTGGCCTATGAAGATGACCAGATTATGGCGAAAGTGGATGGTTTGTTTGGAGGATTGAACTGATGAAAAACTTTGAACCTGAGATTGTTGCATTCTGCTGCCATTATTGTGCCTACACGGCGGCGGATATGGCCGGCTCCAAGAGACTGTCCTATCCGCCCAATGTAAAGATCATCCGTGTGCCCTGCACAGGGAAGGTAGATGCCCTTCATATGATGAGAGCCTTTGAAAAAGGAGCGGACGGTGTTTATGTGGCGGGCTGCCTGGAAGGGGACTGTCATTTTAAAAATGGAAATACCCGTGCCGGACAACGGGTGGCCTATGTTCAAAAGATCCTGGAGGATCTGGGTATAGAGCCCCAACGTCTGGAGATGATAATGATGTCCGCAGGAATGGGTGAACGATTTGTCCGAACTGCGTTTGAATTCACTGAGAAAATCAGAGAACTGGGACCCTGTCCCGTTAAACCGATTAAAAAATAAGGGCATCCAAAAGGATGACCCGATTTTCGGAGATACAGATATGATAACTGCTGAACAAAAACCGTTAGAGGAAATCATAGGATATATTGAACCCTATGACCGGATTTTTCTTGTGGGGTGTAATGAATGCGTGACGGTCTGTGCTGCAGGCGGCCGTAAAGAAGTCGGCCTGTTGGCATCCGCCCTTCGACTGAACAGCATGAAACAGGGCAAGACCATAGAGATTAAAGAAATTACGTTGGAAAGACAATGTGATCCTGAATATGTTGAGGAACTGGCATCGGACATCAACCGGACGGATGCGGTTCTGTCCATGGCCTGCGGCTGCGGGGTTCAAACCCTGGCCGCGCGGTATAAGGAAATGCCGATATTCCCGGCCGTCAATACTCTTTTTATGGGTGCGTCTGAATCCCAGGGCATATGGTCGGAACGATGCCGGGGATGCGGGGATTGCCTTCTGGGGATAACGGGCGGTATCTGCCCGGTGGCCCGGTGTTCCAAAAGCCTCTTCAATGGCCCCTGTGGCGGGACCTGTGGCGGCAAATGTGAAATTTCACCGGATGTGGATTGCGCCTGGTGTCTGATCTGGGAGAGATTAAAGGCTCTCGGCATGGAGAAACGCTATGAAGAACTCATGGAAGCAAAAGACTGGCGGACTTCCGGCGGCGGCGGCCCCAGAAAAATAGTCAGAAAGGATTTGGTATTATGAAGACTGAGAGCAAGCTGGAAAGGATATTGACATCGGGAAATCTGGCTGTGACCTCGGAATGCGGCCCTCCGCGCGGGGCCCGTCCTGAAAAGGTAAGAGAAAAGGCCGGTCTTTTAAAAGATCATGTGGATGCCGTGAATGTGACGGACAACCAGACCGCCATGGTCCGGATGTCCAGTTGGGCAGCCGGTGTGATCATTAAGCAAATGGGAATGGACCCCATCCTGCAGATGGTGACCCGGGACCGGAACCGCCTGGCCATGCAGAGTGATATTATCGGCGCCTATTCCCTCGGGATCAATACCATGCTGTGTCTTTCCGGGGACCATCCGAAATTCGGGGACCATGCCACAGCCAAAAGCGTATATGACCTGGACTCGGTCCAACTGGTCCGGATGGTTCAAAAAATGCGGGATGAGGGTAAATTCCAGGGGGGTGCCGATATTGACTGTCCCCCGAAAATGTTTGTCGGCGCAGCTTCCAACCCCTTTGCAGAACCCTTTGACCTGAGGGTCAGCCGGCTGGCCAAAAAAATTAAGGCCGGTGCGGATTTTGTCCAGACCCAATGTATTTTCAATCTGGACAAATTTGAGAAATTTATGGAAATGGTGTGTGACCGGGGGCTCAATGAAAAGGTCTACCTTCTGGCCGGGATCACTCCCATGAAATCCGCCGGCATGGCCAAATATATGAAAAACAAGGTCCCGGGCATGGATGTGCCCGATGAGGTCATCAAACGCCTTGAAGGGGTGAGCAAAGCGGAACAACCTGAAGAAGGGATAAAAATAGCCGTGGAATCCATCCAGAGATTAAAAGAAGTCAAAGGGGTTCACGGATTTCATATCATGGCCATTGAATGGGAAGAAAAAGTTCCCCAGATTGTTGAAAAGGCAGGATTATTTCCAAGACCTGCAGTTTAGAATTTATAAAACTCTCAAGATAATCAAAAGGAGTAAAACAATGAGTACAAACAAACTTATTTTAGTCGTGGATGATGATCCTGATTTGGTGGAAGCGGTTTCAATGAAGCTGGAGGCAACGGGTTACAGAGTTGCCAGAGCCTATGACGGCGTGGAAGCCATGGAAAAGATAAAAGAGGAAAAACCCTTTCTCATGATCCTGGACGTCATGATGCCGAGAAAAAACGGCTGGGAAGTATGCGATGAAATCAAAAAGAGTGATGCCCTGAAAGGGATTGTCGTGGTGCTCTTGACGGCAGTGGCCGATTCTGTTCGAACGACCAGCTATACCCATCATGACGGCAAAACCACCCTGGCCGATGACTATATTCCCAAACCCATTGACCTGGATAAACTGATGGGAATCGTCAACGATTATTGCAACGGATAGCGGGCAGTTTACAAAACAGCCATTGTTCAATTCCAGCATACCGGAACGGCGGAAAAGCCTTGTGACCTTCTCCGCCGTTCCGGTCTTGCCGTAAGCCGTGGAAATCAGATTTTCAAAATGACAGGGTCATTTAAAATAAATGGGATCCGACTGAACAGAAAATTTATCCAGGTGACCCAGGAAGATTTTCCGTCTTCTCCGCCTCTTTATGAGGTGCTGGAATCCGGCAAGATGAATATGGTCTGTATGGTGCTCAGCACGCTGAGCGAGCGCCCCTTTGTGTCGGGAACCCTTGCTTCAACGTATTTCGGACAACTGGTCAACAAAAACGCCCAGTGGCAGTGCCTTCCCGATGTCTGTACCCTGTCGGTGTATCCTCACCATTACAATCTTGAATTTCTAGGGGCCTTGCTGCATATGCTGGGGACCCGGAAACTGGGCTTCCACTATCTGGTGTCCTCTCATTCCATGCTGACCTTTGTGGCCCGTGAATCCCAGGTGGCCAGGCTCATCCACCTGCTGTCCACGGGATTTGATCTGCCGGATTCCCATGCCCCCTTTGAACAGGAAGAAAATGATGAACTGGCCTTGTTTATCAAAAAAAAATATCCTGAAACCCGTGCTACTTATGTGGAAGAAAGAATCAAGACCTATGGGATGACATTGATAAAAGATGTGTACCTGAAAGGATATGAATTTACTTTTGAAGACCTGTCAGGGTTTGGAAAAAAACTTGAGAAACAGGGAAAAGGGGAACGCTTTTCTCATATAACGGCCTATATGACCCCGGATCAACGGATCCATCTGTATCCGGTCACAGGCAAGCCCGATGACAACCCTGGGGGAATGTTGTGTCCTGCCGAATTGTTGAGTTTTTACGGGCCCCATTTCGGAGACCGTTACGGGATCATGAGCCGCGCTCTCAAATGCCTGTCTCAGCATGACATTCCTGTGTTACAGGCCGGCTGCACCGGCGCCAGTATCTGTATGGTTTTGTCCAGAGCCAGGGGTGAATCGGCGGAACAGGCATTAAAAGATGTGTTTGAAAATCCATAGGCCTTATACGGAAGGGTAAAATGAAAGAATCGGAAATATCACCGGAATTAGCGCCGGAATTAGAGAAAGATGGGTTGGATTGGCGGACAAGGGTCTTTGATTCTTTGTCCTATCCCAGCGTGATTATTTCTCCTGATAGAACCCTCATGGGGGCGAATAGAAAATTTTATGAAACCTTTAACCTGTCTTTTAAGGAAATTTACGGGAAAAAGTGTTTTCATATCTTTCTTTATAAAGACACCCCTTGCGAAACAGAGCAATGCACCATCTCTAAAGTTCTTAAAGATAAAAAGGATCATAGCTTTGCCCTCAAGCGCCATTACCGGTGGGAGGAAAGAATCTTTTCTCCGATCCTGGATGACCATGGGGAAGTGGCCTATGTGATCGGCAGCATAAGGGATATCACCCAGACCAAATCCCTTGAAAACCAATTGCACGGCGCCCAGGAATTCATCACCCGGGTCATCCATTCTTCCGCCAGCGCCATTGTTGCCGCTGACCGGCAGGGCAATATCAATTTGATGAATTCCGTGGCCAAAGAGTTGTTTGGTGATTATAACGGCGGGGAAGGCAAGATCCGTCATACCGAGCAATTGTATCCTCCGGGAAAAGCCAAGAAAATCATGAGGATGTTGCGGGATGAAAAAATCGGGGGCCAGGGGAAACTCCTGATCCCCAGGACCACCATTGTCAATGCGCACGGAGAGGAAATCGAAGTCGAGATGTCCGCGGCCATTATTTATGATGAAAAGGGGAATGAATCCGCCACCATGGCCATTTATAACGATTTAAAGGACAAGCTCAAGGTTGAAAAGGAATTGAAACTCGCCCAGAAACAACTGGCCCGGTCGGAAAAAATGGCTTCCCTCGGGCAGTTGGCAGCCGGCGTGGCCCATGAGATCAATAATCCGCTGACCGGGATCTTGTTTTATGCCGGTCTCCTTTTAGAGCGAAAAGATCTGGATAAGGATCTGGAGGAAGATTTGAAATGTGTTCTTGAGGATGCAGAACGATGCAGGGAAATCGTTAAAAGCCTTCTCGTATATAGCCGCAGAGAAGGAACCGCCAAGAATATTGTTCACCTGAACGAGGTGGTTGAAAAGAGCCTGACCCTGATCCGGGACCAGAAAAAATTCAGGAATATCCACATCGAAAAAAATCTGTCCGAAGACATGATGCTGCTGCTGGCCGATACCAACAAGCTGAACCAGGTATTGATCAATCTGATCATCAATGCGGCCGATGCCATGGATGGGGAAGGCACCATCACCCTGATTACCTATAAGGAAAAATTTTTAAAAAAGCTTTTTCTGGAGGTGAAAGACACGGGAAAGGGAATCCCCCATGAAAATTTATCCAAGATTTTTGACCCCTTTTTTACCACAAAGGAAGTCGGGAAAAGCACAGGCCTTGGCCTGAGCATTGTTTACGGCATCCTGGAAGAGCATGAGGCAAAAATTTCCGTTAAACGAACCAGCACCAAAGGAACCACCTTTATTATTGAATTCCCCATGTATATTGCATCGGAAGAAGGTCCTTTCTTGTGTAAACCATAACCTGTCAATACAATAGATTGTTATTATAATGAATGATCAAACCATGAATTCCATTAAAGCGTGTGCACAAAATATTTCTTTTCAGCCCAGGGTATTGGTGGTGGATGATGAGGCCCGGATCCAGGCGGCCTGTAAAAGACTGCTGACCGATGAAGGCTGTGATGTTGAAATTGCTGAAAACGGCATCAAAGGGTTGAAGAGGATAGAAGAAAAGCATTTTGACATTGTTCTTCTAGATCTGATGATGCCGGGCATGTCCGGGCTGGATGTTCTGACGGATCTCAAAGCCCGCCACCCGGATACGGTCGTCATTGTCATCACCGGCTATGCCACCCTTGAACATTCGGTTGAAACCATGAAAAAAGGAGCCTTTGATTTTTTGTCAAAGCCATTTTCCCCCCAGGAACTGAGGGTGGTGATCTGCAAAGCCATTGAATTTATAAGGACCCTTCAGGATATTGCAACGGAAAAGTCCCGGATGCGGGTCATGATCAATTCCCTGAGTGACGGGGTCCTGACCACGGATAACCAGAAACGGATCGCCCTGGCAAATCCTGCATTTTTAAAAATGATCGGATGCCGGAAAACCTTGGTCATCGGCCATGACATATCCGAATTCATCACAGAACCCCGGCTGCTGGACATGATCGAAAGGGCCATTCATCAACCCGAGGATACTTTTGCAGAAATCACCGATGAAATGGTTGTGCCCTTTTCCAAGGGGAAAGACGAAATGATCATCGGTATCCGCAGTATTCCGTTCAGGGACCGGTTGAATAGAAATCTTGGATCGGTTACGGTTTTCCATGATATTACGGCCTTAAAGAAGATCGACCAGATGAAATCGGATTTTGTTTCCATGGTGGCCCATGAGATTAAAAGTCCGTTGAATTCCGTTCTCATGCAGTTGAATGTGGTTCTGGACGGTCTGGCCGGGGAATTAACGGAAAAACAGAAAGAGATCCTGAACCGGATTTCCGATCGCATTACCTCTTTAACCACGCTTTCAACCGAACTTTTGGATCTTTCCAAAATTGAATCAGGGCTCATTAACCAGGACAGGGAGGCTTTAAATGTGTATGAGCTGATCCGGGACCAGGTGATCTCTTACAGGGAAACCGCCGATGCCAAGTCTATCCGCCTGGTCTTGAAGGAGACGGCAAAAGGGGCGCGGATGATGGGCAACCGGGTCAATATCGAAGAGGTGGTGTCCAATCTGATTTCCAACGCCATCCGGTATAGCCCCAGCGGCGGAAAGATTGAGGTCTGGGCCGATGAAAAAAACGATTGCGTGGCCATCCAGGTGTCGGATACCGGGTTCGGAATTCCGGCAGCGGATCAGGAGCATATCTTTGATCGGTTTTTTCGGGTGAAAAACGAAAAGACCCGGTATATTAACGGTACCGGTCTCGGGCTTGCCATTGTCAAAAGCATTGTCGAGGCCCACAACGGCACTATTGAGGTTGAGAGCACCGAAGGAAAAGGCTCCTGCTTTAAAGTGATCTTCCCGAAATCCGAGTATCCATTTTAATTTATTTTTTTTAATTTGTACCTGAAGGTATGGTGATTCATTTTCAGGAGCCTGGCAGCCTTGCTTTCATTGCCCCGGGTCAGCAATAAGGCTTGCTCCATATATTTTTTCTCAATATTTTCCAGCAGTCCGGTCAGATTCAGCCCCTGTTCCGGTATGCTGACGGAAAGGTTTTCTATTCCATCCAAGGTCGGGCTCCCGGTCGGTAGCGGCTCCTGAATCCCCAGATCTTCCCCGGTAAGCGTGCCGGTTTTTGCAATCAGAGCAGCCCGTTCGATGATGTTTTTGAGTTCCCGGACATTTCCGGTAAATGGGTGGGAGAGCAGAAGATTCTCGGCTTCCAGGGAGATGGCAACGACATTTTTTTTAAATTTTTCATTGAACTGAAATAAAAAATATCTGGCCAGGGTCGGGATGTCTTCTTTCCTTTCATTCAGGGAAGGAATCTTTGCCTTGACAACGCAGAGTCTGAAAAAAAGGTCTTTTCTGAAAAGGTCTTTTTCCATAAGCTCTTCCAGGTTCTTATTGGTGGCCGATACGATTCTCACCTTGACCGTATGCTTTTTTGTACTGCCGACTTTGTAAAATTCACCGCTTTCAAGAAAACGCAGGAGTTTGGCCTGCCCGGCAAGGCTCAGATCCGCCACCTCATCCAGAAAAAGGGTCCCGTTGTCCGCTTCCTCAATGAGTCCTTTTTTGCCTTGTTTTTTTGCCCCGGAAAAGGCGCCTTCATCATAGCCGAACAGTTCGCTCTCAATGAGTTCATCCGGAAATGCCGAGCAGTTCACTGCAATGAAAGGCCCCTGAAATAATGTGCTTCTGGCATGGATGGCCTTGGCGATCAATTCTTTTCCCGTGCCGGTCTCTCCCATGATCATGATGGGGGTGTCCGGACTTTTGGCCACGGTATGGATAAAATCCATGATATCTTCAATATGCTTGCTTTCACCTATAAAAACAGGTTCATGGTCTTTCAGGTATTTTTCCTGG
>JAABTB010000336.1 GCA_011390085.1 Desulfobacula sp. | reverse complement strand
CGATGCATTTTTGACAAGGTTGATGAGGATCTGCTTTAATCCGTTGGGGTCTGTTTTTATTTTCGGCAGCTCGGGATCAAGATGGAGAATGGCCTCAATCTGTTTGGGCATGAGGATGGATTTTTTCAGGATATCCAGGATGCTTTGGCAGAGATGGTTCATGTCCACGGGCTCAAACCCTTCTATCCTGGGCCTTGAAAAGCTCCTGAGCCGGTCCAGGAGGCCTGCGACCCGGTTCATTTCCTCCCCGATCACGGAAAGCTCGGTCTGGGCCGGGTGCTTGTCCGGCAGCTTTAACCCCAGAGTTTCAATATAATTTTTAATGATGAAAATGGGGTTGTTGATCTCATGAATCACCTTATCAGTCAGGGTGGCATAGGCTTCCATTTTCTTCTCGTGAACCTGAAGCGCATATTCGGTATAGAACTGGATGCTCTGGAGACAGAGCCCTGCCTGTTTTGAAAAAAGCATCATCAGGCCCTGGTTGTCATCCAGGTCCCGGGCAATTTTTTCATCCACTCCCAGAACCATGACCCCCAGGGACGTGTCCGCTGAATACAGGGGAACACAATACATGCCCCGGGTCTCCAGGAGACGGATGATCTGATGGTCGGAAATGGCCGGGGTTCTTGACTCGTCTTTTTTAAAACTGTTCTGCACGACCTGTTTAAGAAAACAGACGACGGGAAGACTGGACTGGCCGGTCAGGGGGATGGCAATGCTGCGGATGATTTTATGGGATTTATCCTTGCTGCTGCAGAATCCGGTTAAAATATTCTTTTTTTCATCCAGAAGAAAATAAAACACCCGGGAAACATGAAAGAGAATCTTCATCCCGCTTTGGGTGATATCCAGTATGGATTCCACATCTCTTGCCTGCAAAAGATTCTGCAGGGTTCCGAAAAAAAGGGACAGGTCCTTGATCTCGGAATGGATGGACGCTTCATAGACCTTTTCTTTGGCCCCGGTCAAATCAAGGCCAAGGCTCTTTGAAATGACGCCGACCTCTTCTTCCGCCGAAACCAGGATCTGCTCCAGCCTTGGACCGGAGATATCGGCGAGGCTCAGAATTTCCGGGATCTTTTCCAGGGCATCGGTGTCTGCCAGGACATTGGCAACGTAAAGGATTTTCACATGGGAAAGGGCGCTTTCGATCTGCTCTGCGCTCTCATTGATAAACAGGACTGCATCGGAAATCAAGGGATTCAGGTTCCATTGGCTGAAAAGCCAGGCCGAGACCTGGGGGGTATCGGCATCAAAAAGGTCCATTTCCGATGAAAGAATCTCATTCTCGGTGGAAGCCGTCTCAAAAAGAGGTTGATACTGTTCGGGAAAATTCTGCATCAGGACCAGCCGGCCGATATCATGGAGCAAACCGGCCAGGAAGAATTCCTCGGGATTGGAATATCCGTTTTCTTCAGAAATCATTCTTGCCATGACAGCGCATTTATAAGAATGATACCAGAATCTTACCAGGTCAAAGGACTTGACGGCCCTGGACAGCTTGAAAAAATGCATGGCCGAGGTGGAGATGGCGATATTGCGGATGGTATCCATGCCGAGGTAGACCACGGCGGTTTTGATGCTGTTGACTTCTTTGGGCAGATTGACATAGGGAGATCCGATAATCTGAAGGAGACGGGAGACAAGGGAGGGGTCAGTGGAAATGATTCCCGTCAGTTCCTCAATGGAGGTTTTCTCCGCCTTGCAGGCTTTAATCAGTCTGAGCATGACCTGGGGAAGCTGAGGAAGATTTTTCGACTGCTTTAAGGTTTCAAAAATATTATTTTGCGTCATTCCCAAAACTGTATTAAAGAGTTAATCATATTCGTTCATCATAAATGGCCTTTATGGTTCTATAGAGATTTATCAGCGATAAATCAATAGATTTGGGAATTTAACCGGGGGCCCGTTTTTCCGGCCGGATCTAGTCTTCCTGGAGCGGGTTCATCAGGCCCTGGGGCAGGCCCATGGCGCCCATATCCATCACCTGTGCGCCGGCCGGGATTTCATAGGTTGAGGCGGCAAGGGACTGTTTTTTCAGGCTTTCCAGTTTCATATCCTTTCCGTACCTCAGCATCCCCCCATAACCGGCCGCATTGGCTTCCTTTGTCGCCTTTTCAAGACTTTTGGCCTCTTTTTCGCCCATGAATTCCCCCATCTGAAGAGCGATGGCAGACCAGGCATCGTTCACCTTTTTGAGATCCTCGTGGCTGCACAGGACTATTTCGTCCTGATCCACGACTTTGCCGTCTTCCAGGGTGGTCATATGATAGACCACTCCCGTATACCCGGCGATCTCTTCTTTTTTCCCGGTTTTATCATATTTGACCGTATAGGCCTTGTCCGGAATCGCTGCCGCCGGAGCCGACCCGCCGGTCAGAAGGCCGGCAAGGCCACCTCCTGCGAGGGCTTTCATCTGGCTCATGTCCATGACCATCCACTGTCCGTCTTCATCCTTTGAAACGGAATAGATCTTGTCCTTCTGGAGGAGCAAATAATTTTCCGGGGATACATCCATCCGGACATGCTTACTGTCCCGGGTGATAAGAGTGACCTTATCACCGCCCTCGTATACATAGGTGGCCGAAATATCTTCAGCGGCAAAAGCCGCCGAAGCAAAAAAAATCAAACACATCATCATCACATACCGCATTATCAACCTCCGTTTAAATGTTTAACCGTTTTGTATTCAAATTCCCGGAAATTGTCAAGAAGGGCGGCAAAATCAAGGCCAACGCATTTAGACATTCTGAGTAGCCCATAATTTATTTGCCGGTCAATCCTCGGATCAGGAAAAGAATTCTGATGCTTTATACCATGATTGCACATCTGGATCGAATTAAGACTAATGCAAGTTCTGTTGATACAGTAAAAGCGATATTAGTTAACTTGCAATCATCAGCAATTAACATATTATATAGTTGTCGATTTGCTGTGAGCGACGAATTTATTGATAACGATTTTCAACTTAATAATAGTGATACCATCAGCATTATACCACCAAGCAGCGGTGGCTAATTATATTTCAGCAGAACCTTTAGATGTAATGGGCTTATTTGCGCAAGCACATCATGAAAGCGCTGGCGCTATTGTATTGTTTAGTGGTGAGGTAAG
>JAABTB010000335.1 GCA_011390085.1 Desulfobacula sp. | reverse complement strand
GGTGTCTTTGGCAGCCACCAGGGTGCGGATGGAAAATACCCGCAGGGCGTCGGATACGGAAAGGGTTCCTTCCGCAGAATCCTTTCGTCCGGTAAAGGGGAAGGTGTCCGGTCCCCGCTGGCATTGGCTGTTGATATTGACCCGGCAGACCTGGTTGACCAGAGGGTCAATCAGATGGGCGATCCGGTCCGGGTCGGTGCCGAAAACACTGACTTGCTGACCATAGTTTGAATTGATCATATACTCAATGGGCTCTTTGATTCCATCAAAGGCCAGGATGGGAATCACCGGTCCGAATTGCTCTTCATGATACACCCGCATGTTTGAATGGACCGGATACAGGACGGCCGGAAAAAAGAAACTGCCGCAAACCGTTGCCCCAAAAGGGTTGACAACTTTGGCGCCCTGAATAACCGCATCCGACACCAGTTCCGTAAGATAATCGGTCTTTCCCTTTTCCGCAACCGGGGTCAGAAAAACCCCTTCCTGCCAGGGCATCCCAAAGGACAGGCCATTCACGGCAGCCGTAAAATGATCCAGAAACGCATCGGCAATGGCGGCTTCCACAAAAATGATCTTGATTGCTGTGCACCGCTGTCCGTTAAAAGAAAGACTGCCCAGAACACATTCTTCCACTGCCCGGTCAAGATCGGCGTCTTTGAGGACAATGGCGGGATTCTTGGCCTCCAGCCCCAGCACGGAGCGAAGCCGGTTGGGGTGGGGATGCTGTTTTTTCAGAGCATTGGCCGTCCTGCTCGTGCCGATGAGCCCCAGCACATTGATCTTGCCCGAGGCCATGAGCGGAGGAACCAGCTTTCTGCCCTCGCCGTAAATAATATTCATCACGCCTTTGGGGAAGACCTCACAAAAGGCTGAAAGAAGCGGCGCATACAGGAGTGCCCCATGCTTGGGTGGTTTTAAGACTACGGTGTTGCCCATGATAAGGGCCGGGATCAGGGTGGTAAAAGTCTCGTTGAGCGGATAATTGAAGGGCCCCATACAGAGCACCACCCCCAGGGGGGCGCGCCGGATCTGGGCGATGATGTTTTCTTCAATGGAAAACCGGGATGAGATGCGATCCAGGTCTTTCAAGGCGGCAAGGGTATCATTCATGTATTGAATGGTCCGATCGAATTCTTTTGTTGAATTCTCAAGGGATTTGCCGATCTCCCACATCAGAAGCCGCACCACCCGGTCCTTTTCCTCCATCATCCGGAAGATGAACCGTTCCATGTGATCAATGCGGTCGGCCACGGACAGGGTTGGCCAGACGCCCTGTCCATGATCATAGGCAGCCGTTGCCGCTTCCAGGGCCTGCATCGCTTCAACCTCGGTCAAGAGCGGATATTCGCCTATCACAAGAGGTTTCAGGCCTGTATCTTCAACCGTCCGGACCGGGGAACGCACTTCCTGTCGCGGACCCTCCCAGACATGGATTTCACCGTTTATGAGATAGCCTTTCTGGATAAAGGGAACATCCTTTAAAAGCGCTTCAGGTATCTCCCCCACCTGGGGAAACATATTTTTGATTTTTTCTACCAATTCCATGATCTGTTCCTTCCCTCAAAACTGTGGTTCAGGTTAATCCACCTCTTTCAGAATCGATCTACCGCTTTGTCGGCCCGCTTTTGGCTCACCGGATTCTCGGAACAGCACAACACGCTTCTTTGTTCCCTTGGCTTTATACATTGCCGTATCGGCATTTTTGAAAAGAACATCCGCCGTATCTCCATCTGCGGGATATATGGCAATACCAATACTGGCTTTTATGGAAAGAACAATCCCATCGAGCTCACAGGCTTCGGCAATTCGATGTATCATCTTCTCTGCAACGCGAGTCACGTCGGCTTCTTGCTTGACTTCGAACAACAGGCATACAAATTCGTCGCCTCCCCAGCGACTGACGATGTCTTCATCGCGTACAAAAGACGTTAACCGATTTGCCACCATCACCAGCACCTGATCTCCCAGATCATGACCATAAGAATCGTTAATATTCTTGAATTTGTCGATGTCAATAAATAGAACGGCGAGTCCCCAATCGTGCCGTTTTGCCTGGATCAACCCATGGTCGAGACCCTGTTGAAATGAGATACGGTTGGGAAGACCCGTGAGTGGGTCCTGAAGCGCAATTTGTTGCGCTTCTTCCGTTTTTACCCGGGCTTTTGATAAATCATCGCGCGCTTCGGCCAGGTCCGTCTCCGTATCGGCAAGTTGGGATTCGATGACGATTCGCTCAGCTATTTCATCGGCGAGTTGGGCGTTAACCAGCTTCAAATCCTCTGCGGCTTCTGCAACCTTCTCTTCGGCATCTTCATTCTGAGTGAGGGCCTGTTTCATAATCTGAACAGAGACCTTTTCCTGCTTTAGAATTTCATTTACCAATGTAAGTTCACCGGCAGCCTTCTTGACGGTTTTTTTGATTTTTTCATTTTTCTTAAGCACGCCGCCAAGCGAAGCTTTCTTGGCGGACATGTTTTTTTTCAAATCTTTTGATTTCATAATATTTTTCTTAATTTTTCTGCCCATTCCATGATCTGTTCCTTCCCCCAAAACTGTGGTTCGGGTTAATCCACCTATTTCAGAATAGGCATGCCGCTGCATTCTTTCATGATCTGAGAGGTCTTTTGGAAGACATCGGAAAACGTTAAAAGGCCGATGATCTCATCCTTATCAAAAACAAAAAGCGCGTCATGGCGATTCATCACAAACAGATGAAAGCACCTGATCAAATTGTCATCTGCACGGATGGATTGTCCTTTGGACGGCTCCTTCATAAAATCCCTTATTTGGATATCTTTGGCTTTGTGACAAAGATCCTTGAATGGATCCTCCCATAGATTGTAGTCTTTTTCCATGCTCTTCCAGATATAATCGAACCCAAAGCGGGTCAGGGTCTCCTCGGCATTCACCCTGCTGTAATTGGTTTCCAGTCCCCGGAATAAATCAATGGGTGAGAGTTTCCCAATGACTTTTCTTTTCTCGTTTTCGACCAGCAGGATTCTTTGCTCGGATTCTTTGGCCAGATATTTTCGCTGGGCCGTCTCCAAAGCCGATAGTGCGTCGAAATAATCCGCCTGGCCGGATATCCTTGGAAATCTGTCCGTCAAAACCATGA
>JAABTB010000334.1 GCA_011390085.1 Desulfobacula sp. | reverse complement strand
TATCAAACGATTTACAGGCTGGTGGCAGACTGTGTGAGAATCAAATCCGGGATTGTGCAGCAGGATGAAAAGGAAGCCGGTGAGAGGCGAAAGCTGAATTTCGGCCACACCATCGGCCATGCCATTGAAAAAATCGAACGGGCGGGGCATGGAAGGGCCGTTTCCATGGGCATGGTCGCGGCTGCACGCTTTTCCCAGGAACGAGAGATGATTTCCAAAGATGAAGTTTCAAGAATTATGGGCTTATTACAGGATCTCAACCTTCCGACAGGTCTGAATTATCATCCGGATGCCGTCATTAACGCTGCCGGTAAGGATAAAAAAAAAGAGGGAAAAGACCTGTTTTATGTTTTTCTTGAAGAAATCGGAACGGCCCGGGTTGAAAAAATCGGTTTCCATGAATTAAATGAATTCATTTTGAAAACCTTCATTTTCTGTTGAAATTCAATTGAATTCCTTTTAAAGTAGTCGGAGCATCTTTTAAATTCCGATGACAAAAGGAGAAAAACATATGGCAAATTTAAAAGGAACAAAAACCGAAAAGAATCTGTTAACCGCATTTGCCGGTGAATCCCAGGCCAGAAACCGATACACCTATTTTGCAAGTGCTGCTAAAAAGGAAGGTTATGTCCAGATTTCAGATATTTTTACAGAAACAGCGGACCAGGAAAAAGAGCATGCCAAACGGCTCTTCAAATTTCTTGAGGGCGGGGAACTTGAGATTACCGCAGCCTTTCCGGCCGGTGTCATCGGTTCCACCCTTGAAAACCTGAAAGCCGCAGCCGCAGGCGAAGAATTTGAATGGTCGAAAATGTACCCCGATTTTGCAATAACCGCCCGGGAAGAAGGCTTTGATGAGATCGCCAAGGTATTTGAAATGATTGCCGTGGCCGAAAAACAGCATGAAAAACGATATAGGGACCTTGCGACCAATGTGGAAAACGGCCGGGTGTTTAAAAAAGATAAAAAGATAAAATGGCGCTGCAGAAACTGTGGGTATGTCCATGAAGGGGACACGGCCGTTGATTTATGCCCGGCCTGTGACCATCCCCAGGCTCATTTTGAAGTTCTGGCCGAGAACTGGTAGAGCCCGATCTTTTCCAAATCCATCCCAAGGGGGCACCGGTTTTTTTCACCAAAAACCGGTGCCCCCTTATTTATTTCGGCGGTTATAGATTAATTGACAAAGATGGATTAAGAACATATATTTACAGGGTATTTTTTAACCCTCACATTTAAATTAGGACGGTTGCCATGGCAGAAAATATTATTGAAATTAATGATGAGTCCTTTGAGAAAATCGTTCTCAAATCAGATAAACCCGTAATGGTGGATTTCTGGGCTCCCTGGTGCGGCCCCTGCAAGGCCATTGCACCCACCATCGATGCCCTTGAAAAAGAATTCGGCGATAAAATGAGCTTTGTGAAGGTGAATGTGGATGAAAATCCCATCAGCCCCAGCAAATATGGTGTCCAGGCCATTCCCACGCTTATTTTTTTTAAAAATGGAGAAATAGCGGAACAGATCACGGGGATGGTGGCCAAACAAAAGCTTGAAGAAACCATTAAAAGCGTCCTGTAGTGAAAGGGAAATCCAATGAAGACTGACTATGATCTTGTCATTATCGGGGCGGGACCTGCCGGTCTAACCGCCGGGATATATGCAGCCAGGGCAAGAATGAATGTTCTTCTTCTGGAAAAGACGGCGCCCGGGGGTCAGATCCTGATCACGGACTGGATCGAAAACTACCCGGGCTTTCCTGAGGGTATTTCAGGATATGATTTATCTGAAAAAATGAAAATTCAAGCTGAGTCCCTTGGATTAAAAATTGAATCGGCTGAAGTTCATTCCCTCAATCTGTCCGGAAAAGCAAAGGAAATTATTTTAAAGGACAGGGCCTTGACGACGAAAAGCCTTATCATTGCCAGTGGAGCCTCTCCAAAAAAACTCGGTATCGGTGAGGAGAAGTTTTTCGGCAAGGGGGTTTCTTTTTGCGCCACCTGTGACGGACCTTTTTTCAAGGAAAAAACAGTTGTTGCCGTGGGCGGTGGAGATACGGCTGTTCAGGAATCCATATTTCTGACAAAATTTGCAAAAAAAGTATATCTGGTTCACCGGAGAAATGAGCTTCGGGCTGCAAAAATACTTCAGGAACGCGCCCTTAAGAATGAAAAAATCGAATTTGTCTGGGACAGTGTCGTAACCGGGGTCGAAGGATTTTTCGGGCTGGAGGGCGTAAAGGTTAAAAACCTGAAAACCGATGAAGAAACAACCATAAGCGCAAATGGTTGTTTCATCTGGGTGGGGATTTTACCCAATACTTCTTTTTTAAACGATTCCGTCAAAACGGATGAATTCGGTTTTATCCTAGCTGATGCAAAGATGCAGACCTCTGTACCGGGTGTATTCGCCGCCGGAGATGTCAGAGATACGCCTCTCAGACAGATTGCCACTGCTGTTGGAGATGCTGCCATTGCTGCTGTTTCTGCCGAACACTATATTGAGAATCTATCATGATGAAAAAATTAATCGTATCTATTATTGTTTTGCTGTTTTGCGGCTGCTCTTTTTTTGAAACTTCCAATGAAATGAATCAAAACGTTGAAGAGCTGGTTTCAGAAGGGTCCGCCGCTTTTATGGACAAGGATTATGAAACAGCCTTAAAAGCGTATACAAACCTGAAAGACTGGTATCCGTTCAGTAAATATGCCATTCTGGCGGAGCTTAAAATTGCCGACTCCCATTTCTATCTTGAAGAATATGATGAGGCCATCATGGCCTATGAAGAATTTGAAAAAATGCATCCGAGAAATGAGGCCGTTCCCTATATTATCTATCAGATCGGCCTGAGCTGGTTTAAGCAGTTGGGCACGGTTGACAGGGACCATACCCCGGCCTTGAACAGCCTGACCCAGTTCAAAAGACTGCAGACTCAATTTCCTCAAAGCGAATATGCATCAAAAGCAAAGGAGTATATTGAAAAATGTACAGCCGGCATTGCCGGTCATGAGCTTTATGTAGCCAATTTCTATATGAGGACCAAAAAATATGCGGCTGCATTGAAACGATATGAAGATATTGCGGTAACCTATCCGGATTCAAAAGAAGCCCGGGAAGCCCTGG
>JAABTB010000333.1 GCA_011390085.1 Desulfobacula sp. | reverse complement strand
ATTCGGTCGTCAATGCCCTTGACACTGTCCGTGCGTTCAATGCAACAGGATTCCTTCAAAATTTCTGGCAGGGCCAGCTCATAAAAATCAGTGAATTAAAAAAAAAAATGACGGATGCAAAAGAGCTGTCACAGACCCTCGCCCTGTCCGGCAGTTCCCTGACCAGTGTTTTCATATATGCAGTAGGCGCAACCCTTGTTGTCCAGGGAGATATGACGGTCGGGACCCTGATCGGTGCTAATATTCTAGTCTCAAGGGCGTATCAGAACATAACCCGGCTGGTTCCGACCCACCATGTATTAAACAAAGCCAAAGAGGCGTTCAAAGAGATTGCACTGCTCCGGCGACTGCCGCTGGAACCGGTTTCCGGCTCAGCCCTGAGAGCTTATCAGGGCCGGATAGAATTCCAGGATGTCGGGTTTGCCTACCCCAACACCACCCATCCGGTTTTTGAATCCGTGTCCCTCAATATAGAACCTGGAACTGCCATGGCCGTCGTAGGGCAGAACGGTACCGGCAAGACCACACTGGCAAAGCTCCTGATAGGGCTTCTGGAGCCCAGAAGAGGCAGCATTCTGGCAGACAGTGTCAATCTGCAGCAGCTCGCATGGCCCTGGTGGCGCCGGCAGATCATTTATATGCCCCAGGAACCTACCTTTATTAACGGGACCATAAGAGAAAATATCCTTTTCTCAAATCCGGATCTGGATGAAGCCTCATTAAATAATATTCTCAGGGCATCAGACCTGAAAGTATTTCTTGACCAGACCCCGAATGGACTGAACACAATGCTGACCGACAATGCCAAGCATCTGTCACTGGGTATCAGACGACGTTTGTCCCTGGCCCGCGGGCTTGCGACCAATGGTCAGCTTGTGGTACTGGATGAGCCCACCGATGCACTGGATGAAACAGGGATAAAAGCGGTATATAAAATAATGAACGACCTGATAATAGCCAACAAGACCATTATAGTATTTTCTAATGACCCGAAAATATTAAAAGGAGCGTCCTCTGTTCTCAATCTGAATATCAAACCGACCCCGGAGCTGATGACCCCCTCTAACCCCGTCCGGATTAAAGGAGATTGATGGCCATATCGTTCCCAAAAGATGATGATCTTAGCCGAACCTCACATTTTTTGTTTGTTTTGATTGTACTGATGTGTGTGGGGTTTATGATCTGGGCGTATTATGGCAAACTGGACATTGTCAGCGTTGCTGACGGACAGGTGGTCCCGAGTGGGAAAATAAGGCATATCCAGCATTTTGAAGGCGGCATCATTCAGGAAATCAATATCAGTGAAGGTGACGAGGTTGTCAGAGACCAGCCCCTGATGGAACTGGAACAGGTCCGGAGCGAGGCGAGCCTTGATGAGATACAGATGAGAATCGATGCCCTGGTCATTGATATCATCCGTTATACAGCAATCATCAACGATCAGCAGACCTTGACCTTTCCCTCAGACATTGAAGCAAAACATCCCCAGTTGGTCAGAGATGCCCAAAGCCTGTTTTCCGCCCATAAAAACAGCGTGCAGAGCAAGGTTGAAAAACTGAACAATATTGTAGACCAGAAAAGACAGAGAATAAAGACCATTGCCTCAGGCCTGGAAAACAAACAACAGCGGCTGCGATTGCTTGAAGAACAGATGTCCCTGTCAAATGAACTGTTGGAAGATAATCTGACGACCCGCTATAAGCACATTGAAATCCTGCGAAATTCCAAAGAGATAGAAGGGAGTATCCAAAATGATATGTCTGCCTTAATCGAGGCAAAGCATGCCCTCAAGGAAACCGAAGCCAATCTGCAGGAGGAGGTCTTTTCCTTCAAAGAAAAAACAACAGAGCAACTCAAGACGGCAAAACAGGAATTGAATGAATTTACCGTCCGGATGAAAAAATTCGAAGACAGCATGCAGAAAACCGTTATCCGTTCGCCCATAAACGGGGTCATCAAAAAATTATACCTGGTGACCCGGGGGGGCGTCATCAAGCCCGGAGACATTATTGCCGATATTGTCCCATCAGAAGAAAAGCTCATTATCGAGGCCCGTTTACCCATATCCGACATCGGGTATGTCCAGAAAAATCAATCGGCCTTCCTGCAATTGCCCACCTCTGATGCCCGCAAATATGACAAGCTGCCTGGAAAAGTGATCAACGTCAGCCCTGATACCTTTACAGACCAGAACAAACGAACCTTTTACAACGTCCTTATTGAATCTGAAAAGAATTATTTCAAGTCCGGCAGCCAGACCCATAAATTATACCCCGGCATGGTGCTGATTGCCTATATTCATATCGGTAATCGAACGGTTCTGGAATATCTTCTTGATCCTTTAATGAATACGCTGAGCTTTTCACTGCAAGAGCGTTAATCATGAACATCATCTTTATTGATACCCGTTTTCCTGGTCAATTTCGATTGCCGGCAGAGATATCCGGTAAGGATAAGGGCAATAAAATCGTTTTTATTACCTCGGCAAATTCAAAGGATGATAGAGGGATTCCAGGCGTAGAAAAATTGATTTTTTCTGATACCCCCCCCAAGGGCCTTAAGGATGCCCCCTTGCCTGAACACTGGCCGGCTATGGCTGTGGCCGATGTCCTGGCCGGCTTAAAAAAAAGCAATTATGTCCCGGATCTCATCATCGGCCATTCCGGGTCCGGCACATTGGTTTATGTAAAAGATGTCTTCCAGGCCACCCCTTTTCTGGGGTTTTTTGAGTGGTACCACAGCCCGGACCATATTCAGGACAAATTTAATACAGCTATCGGCCCCGACCTGAGGCTTCGCATGGATCTGAGAAACCGGAACCTGCCCGTTTTAGGGGATCTGTGTGCCTGCGACCATGGGCTTTGCCCCACGGCCTGGCAAAAAACTCAGTTTCCAAAGGAATTTCATGAAAAACTGAGTGTGGTGCATCCCGGCATTGATACCCATTCATTCCAACCCCTAAAAAATCAGGGGTTTAAAACCGATACCCTGGATCTGTCCGGTGTGGGCCAACTGATTACCTATACGGCAAATACTCTGGTGCCCTTTTGGGGATTCCGGCAGTTTATGGAAGCTTTGCCCGCTGTTCTGGAACAAAAACCCGAGGCCCATATCGTCATCGTGGGTTCAGACCGCTTCAG
>JAABTB010000332.1 GCA_011390085.1 Desulfobacula sp. | reverse complement strand
AGAACCATTGAAAAAGAACTGCCTGAACTGCCCGATGAAAAATTTTCCCGTTTTGTAAAACAATATGCCCTTTCCGATATTGATGCCGGAGTTTTAACCTCGTCCATTGCCCTGGCTGATTTTTTCGAACAGGCAGCAGCCCCTCTCCAGAACAAGAAGCAGGCAGCCAACTGGGTCCTGACCACGGTTCTGGCCATGCTCAATGCCAAGGGCATATCCATCACGGAATCCCCTGTCTCAGCCCAAGCAGTCGGTAAATTGCTGGTTCTGGTGGAAACCAAGAAAATCAATGCCTCAGCCGCCAAGACTGTTTTTGACCTCATGGTGGAAACCTCGAAGGACCCGGCCCTCATTGTTCAAGAAAAAGGCCTGGAACAGGTGTCCGACGCCTCTGAACTTGAATCCGCCGTCATGGCCGTGATCAACGAAAATCCTGAAGAAACCGCCGCATACAGAGACGGCAAGACAAAGCTGTTCAGTTTTTTCATGGGCCAGGTCATGAAAAAAACAAAGGGCAAGGCCGATCCTGCCGCTGTCAAACAAATTTTAAACCAGAAATTTTAACGGAGTTTTCTTTTGAAAAAAAAATCAAGTCCCAAATCAACCCGCTTTTTTTACATTTTCCTTTGCCTGTTGTGTTTGTCTTTTTCTGCAGTTGCCCAGGCCAAAGAGATCAAAACCGTTGCCGTCCTTCCCTTTGAGATCATCGCCCCCGAAGACCTGTCCTATGTCCAAGACGGCATTGTTCAGATGCTCCATTCCCGGTTGGTATGGAAAGACAAGGTATCCGTCATTGAGCAAAAAAAGACGGAAACCCGGTTCAACCAGATTAAAGATCAAAGTTCCGCACGCAGGATTGAAACCCTGGCCAAATCCCTGGACTCGGATTATATTGTAACGGGCAGCATCACTCATTTTGCCAATGCCTTCAGCATTGATACCCGGATTTATGATATCCAAAACAAACAATGGATGGCCTTTTCCGAACAGTCCACGGCTATCAATGACCTGATCCCGAAGATGAGCGCCATTTCAGCGAAAATCAACAAAAAGGTCTTTGAGCGGGAAACAGTGATTTACAATGACCTTGTCCGACAGGAGCAGGAAAAGGCAGAACAATGGAAACGGCAGAATCCCGAACGTATGATGCCGGATATCCCGGCAGGAGAGCGGGAGAAAAAATCCTCCCTCTGGCGGTTCTGGGAATATTTATAATTCCGGGATACTTTTTTCAAACCCCAAGATCTTCGCAGACTTTGTCAAAGAACCAGTTACAGAGGGTCTTGGATTAATTCTCAATAAATCGGATCAATTCGGGAACTGTTTTAGCGGATTTGATCTTGATCCAGCCTCCAGATTGTGATTATAAGATCCCTGAAGGAGAGCGGGAGAAAAAATCCTCCCCCTGGTTGTCTCTCAAATATGGCTTAAGATGAAGGACAAATATTCTTGACCTTAATTTATTAACGCCTATCTCATTTGTCTATCAAATTATCAAAAATATTGACGTCTACACATTTTGATCATAATATTCATTTGTTTAATCAGTACAAAAAGAGGAACAATATCTGAGCCGCACTTCTACATCAGCGGATACCTGGAAGACAATAAAGATCTTTACATTGACACAATGAGAAAAGTCTCCGGGCATGGGGACTGGGAAAGCTGGTGCTCTTTTTTTCTCGAGGCTGTTGAGCAGCAGGCAATCAGGAACCTTTCTATTGCAGAGGACATAAAGGCGCTTTATGAAAACATGAAAACCGTTTTCTCAGATGCCCTTTCCTCTAAATGGAGTGTCAACGCATTGGACTTTGTGTTCACGAACCCTGTGTTCAGAAACAACAAATTTACAATTCACAGCGGCATTCCAACTGCAAGTGCAGCAAGATTTGCCAGGGTACTGTTAGAAAAAAATATAATCGTGGCACTGGAAGAAGCATCTGGTAGAAGGCCTGCATTATATTCATTTGAACCGTTAATGAAACTGGTGAGGGTCTAAAATGAATTCCCTTCAAGGAGTTCCCTGCTCGAGTCCTTTTTGCAGCAGAGTACCTGGAGATTCTGCTGAATTCAGAACTGCTGACTTTCGAGGTTTCAATTGCCATTGCTATCAAATTTGGGGTATGAAGAAAACCAAAGGGGAACCCAGAACCCGTCCTTTGTGTAAAGATCCGATTCGACCACATCTTCAATCTTTGATGCCTGGGGCGAAGCCGTTTTATTTTCACCGTCATAATACAGTTCAACCGCCGTCTGGATATTCCGGATAGCTTCAGCAGAAAAAGGCTGCCCTGAAAGCAATGAGCCCCGTCCGGGGTTATCCGGGCAGGGCTCATTGTAAAACAAATTATTAAGACGTTACGGAATCATGTCTTAGAAATTGAAAGAAAGTCTGTGGTACAGTTCAACGGCTTTGTCAGGATCAGGGGTATTGTTGCCCCATTCAAGCTGTGCCATACCGGCAGCCACTTTGTATTCCACACTGGGGGTGATCTTGTAGGTCACGTCGGCTGAAATTTCCCATACGTCTGCGCCGTCCCAGATACCATTGTTGTCAACACCGCATTTTGCATAACCCAGGTATCCACCGATGCTCAGTTTGTCATTGAGGGCATAGTCAGCATAGAGAGCAACCAACTGACCGGCAGAAAGGTCATTGGGGCTACCATAGAAAGTGATATCATCACCCATGATCAAAGCACCACCGGCTTCAAAATCATCACCGAAATCGTGGGCCACACCTGTACCACCAACACCTGCATTGGAGTCATAGGAGCCATAGGCACCCAGGGCACCAAATTTCAGGGCGCCGGAAGTCATCCATACGTTCAGGTAAGCACCATAGGTGGTGGAATCAGTTGCGCCAGCGGTGTCATAATCAACATCCGCCATGCCTAATTCAGATTCAAACCCGATATTTCCAAATTTTCCGTTAAGACCCAGGTTTACAGTTATAGCGTCTGATTCTCTTCCGCCGGCAACCACTCCGCCGTTATCAGTATATACGAACAAGGGCAGAACAGTGATATCACCAATTTTAGTAATGTAGGCAAGGATATAAGAATCATTGTCCCAGTCTTCGGAATCGGCAACGGTGTCTACACCTGATTCAAAATTTTTCTGAAGTATGGGGATAAAGGTTCCAA
>JAABTB010000331.1 GCA_011390085.1 Desulfobacula sp. | reverse complement strand
AAATGTATTCAACCAGGGAAATCGCAAAATTCTTAAATATCAACGAAAAAATGGTGTATTCCCTCATTTCGGAAAAAGGGTTGCCGGCTTCCAAAGTAACCGGAAAATGGCTTTTTCCCATCAACCTTGTCCGCCAGTGGGTAGAAGCCGGCACGGAAAATTTTCCCCAGACGGCAAAGCTGCCCCCCTACCACGGTCTTGTTCTCATTGCCGGCAGCAATGACCTTCTCCTCGATAAAATCATTTCAACCTTTAATATCAAACATGAAAAACACATGGCCCTCTTTGGCATGGCCGGTTCCCTCGGCGGCTTAAGGGCATTAAAGCAAAACCTCTGCCATATTGCCTCGAGCCATCTGATCGGTGACAATGACGAGTATAATTTTCCGTTTTTAAAAGATGAACTGAACCAGATCCCTGCTGTTGTCAATTTCTGTTTAAGAGAGCAAGGTCTTATCGTTCAAAAGGGAAACCCCAAAACCATCCGGTCCGTAAAGGACCTCGGCCGACCTGATATCACAATTGTCAACCGGCAGCTCGGCACAGGAACCCGGAAGCTTTTTGATCATCTGCTGAAAGCGGCAGAAATGAAAGGTGAAACCATTAAAGGATATGAATCCACGCTGTCCAGACACATGGATGTGGGCCTGGAAATCCTGAACCAGAGAGCAGATGCCGGCCCGGGTATCAGGCCCGTGGCCAATATCCTCGGGCTTGATTTCATTCCTGCCTGCTGGGAGCGGTTTGATCTTCTGATCAATAAAGACAGGTTTTTTGACCAGGGCATCCAGCTTTTCCTGTCTCTCTTAAAGGGAAAGGTGATTCAGGAGACGGCTGAGGCCTACGGCGGCTATGACCTTTCCATGACCGGAAAAATGGTTTACCCGGCCTCCGCACCTGAAACAGATTAAATTCCCTTAGTCTTTTATTGTTATAATTGGTTCATATCGGTAATAATTTCTATAAGTTTTTCCAAGCCTATCTTTTTATCTTGACTATCTCCCGACATTAACATATTCAAATTTTGTTCCGTCCGGCAATTTCATTATACGGGAGGTTGAAAATGAATAGAAAACCGATGATGACCATTAGTGTAGCCTTTCTTTTGACACTGGGCCTTGCCTTCACTGCCCAGGCTGAAACCAAAAGCCTGATGCTGGCCACCACCACCAGCACGGAAGACACCGGTCTTCTGGATTATCTGATGCCCCGGTTTGAAAAGGATACCGGCATTACCTTGAAATGGACGGCCACGGGAACAGGCAAGGCTTTAAAACTTGGCGAGACCTGTGATGTGGATGTCCTTTTAGTCCACGCTCCCTCTGCGGAAAAAAAATTCATTGAAAGCGGATCCGGCAAGGACAGAAAAGAAATCATGTACAATGATTTTGTCATTATCGGACCGGAGGCTGACCCGGCCGGCATCAAAGGCAAAAACCTGGCCGAAGCCTTCTCTGCCGTTAAAGCCAAACAGGCGCTTTTCATGAGCCGGGGTGATGATTCAGGTACCCACAAAACAGAACAGGAGCTTTGGAAAAAAGCAGGCCTTCAATTGCCGGACAAAGAAACCTGGTATGTTTCGACCGGACAGGGAATGCTGGCCACCATTATGGTCGCCCAGGAAAAAAACGGCTATACCATGACGGACAGGGGAACCTATATCAAATATAATTCCCGGAACAAAGGCAATACTCCCTTGAAAATCCTGGTCCAGGGTGATAAAAACCTTTTGAACCAGTACAGCGTGTTGACCCTTGATCCTAAACACTGCGCCAAGGCCAGATACGATCCGGCCCTTGAATTTCTGAACTGGATGGCGTCGCCAAAGGCCCAGAAGCTTATCGCAGACTTCTTGTTAATGGGAGAGCAATTGTTTTTCCCGAATGCAAAATAGGACAGCATGGATTTTATTGTTGACGGCTTTTTCAGAGCCATTGAACTTCTGTTAAGCGGCGATGCTTCAACCTGGTCTGCTGTTCTCGCCACCCTGAAAGTGTCGGCCTGCTCCTTGCTGATCAGCACCGTGGCAGGCCTTCCCTGCGGATTTGTGGTCGGGTTTTTTGATTTTAAAGGCAAAAAACAGTTAAGAACGGTTCTGGATACCCTCCTTGCCCTTCCAACGGTTTTTATCGGCCTTGTGGTGTACGCATTCATTTCCCGCCAGGGCCCCCTGGGTGAATTCGGATTGCTGTTTACCCTGTCGGGGATTGTCATCGGCCTGACCATTCTCGCTTTTCCCGTGGTCACTGCCATCACTGCATCCACCATAGAAGGGATTGACCCGGAGCTTAAATTAACCCTTGTTTCCCTGGGGGCAGGGAAACGGCATATCCTTTTCACCTGTCTCTGGGAGGTGCGCTACGGAATCCTGACGGCCATTGTCAATGCCTACGGCAGAGTTTCCACCGAAGTAGGCATTGCCATGATGATCGGCGGCAATATCAAATACCATACCAGAACCATCACGACCGCCATTGCCCTTGAAACCAACAAGGGCATGTTTGCCGACGGTATCGCCCTGGGTCTGGTGCTCATCTCCATTGCCTTCATCGTTAATCTATCCCTTTCCTTTCTGAGAAAAAAATGATGGAAGACACCCCGATGTATCATTTAAAAAATCTCCGGCATTATTACGGACAAAAAAAAGTTCTGGATATTGACGATCTTGAAATCAGAAGCGGCTCCATCACCGGACTTATGGGCCCCAACGGCAGCGGCAAAAGCACCCTTTTAAAAATACTGGCCTTTGCCCTGAAACCCACGGAAGGGCGGATATGTTACAAAGGACGGGAAAAATCCGGATTTTCCCCGGAGGTGAGATTAAAGGTAACGCTTCTGACCCAGAAACCCTATCTGCTGAAACGGACGGTTTTTGAAAATATCATCTATGGCCTTAAGATCAGAAACGATCATCACAATATGGAAGAACGGGTCAAAACGGCTTTATCAAAGGTCGGACTTGATTTTCAAACTTTTTCCCATCGGAAATGGCACCAGTTATCCGGTGGAGAAGCCCAGAGGGTAGCCTTGGCTGCTAGATTAATCCTGAAACCGGAAGTTCTTCTACTGGATGAGCCCATAGCCGGTGTGGATACAAAAAGTGCCGAACTCATCCGCAAAGCCGCACTCAAGGCCCGCGATGACTGGGGAACCA
>JAABTB010000330.1 GCA_011390085.1 Desulfobacula sp. | reverse complement strand
ACACCATTTTTCCGATTCTCAGCGTATCCCTTACCTCTGCCAGGGCATCCATTGAAATGGTGTTGGTTTCAATATCCTCTTCAGAGCGGATGAACCCCCATATCAAATGTTCGGCAGGAATCCGGATGGACGCCACAGGGTCGATGATGGTATGGGGCATCACAATACACCGTTCTCCGATTTCGATCATGGCCTCGGGCTTGCCGTTTAAAAAGGCATTGAATCCCACAAAGGTGCCGTGGCCCATGAGGCAATGGATGATTTTCCCGCCATGGGCCGTAATATTGAGCCCTTCCAGGGTTGAATCCACGATATAGGTGTTTTCCTGGGCATTGGCCCCGTCTCCCATGACGGCATTTTCAAGAAAGGCCCGCTGGGAAACCAGGACATTCTCGCCGATCCTTGTCTTTCCCTTGATGACGGCGTACCGGTTCACGGCCGAGGTGGGGGGGGCTTCATAGGGCTCCAGGTTCATGACATCAAAGAGCTTTTCATAATCCTGTTCCCGCTCCTTTACAAAATCATAAATCAGACCCCGGGGCTGGTGGGACTCATTCACCCCTACAAAATTATCCAGAATGGCCTTTTCGAACCGGTATTTGAATTCAAAATTCGGGTGCCTGATCCATACGGTTCCCGGATCAATCTTGCGGTGAAACAGTTCGCCCGCCTGGACATAGGCGAATTCACCCAGGATGCAGGAATGAAGGTTCATGAGATCCGCAGTGGAAAAGGCCCCCAGGAAACACCCTTCCAGGGTGGACCCGTGGATATTGGCATGATGAGCGGATATGGTATTGTGGATACTGAATTGTTCAGGGTTTTCCAGGTTG
>JAABTB010000329.1 GCA_011390085.1 Desulfobacula sp. | reverse complement strand
TTGTGGGAATTGCTGTGAACCAGAGTTTTATAAAGCAGACTGTCCCGGATGGTGATCATTTCATCTTCCACCAGGGGGATGTTCTTGGCGCATCGGATTTTATCCCCTGACCGTTTCAATTCATCTCCCCGTACATCACTTTTATAAATGGCCGAGCGGCTCACCTGGCATTTGCCCAGAAAATAACTGCCGGCAATATTGGAATGTTTAAAATCAAAAAAAATCGGATGCCGGGAGGTAATGCCGTAAAACGCATAGAATTTCAGCATTTTTTCATGATCAAGGGCATCCCTTACAAAGGGTTCCGTATCAAATTCAAATTCGCTTAAATTAACATTCACACGGCTGATGATTCTGTCATTGAGTAAGGTCAACTGGTCCATGATCTTCTCCTTATAAATTTCGTCCTATTTAAAAAACCTCAGCAGGGCATGAAGATTGGTCAGGGGATGGGGTGGACACCCTGGAATGAACAGGTCCACGGGCAGAATTTTATCCAGGCCCTCGGTAATCTCCGGACTGCCGGTAAAAGGCCCGCCCGTGAGGGTGCAACTGCCCACGGCAATGACCACCTTGGGGTCGGGAACCGCTTCATAGGTCTGCAAAAGGGCGGTCCGCATATTCCGGGACACCGGCCCCGTTACCACGATCCCGTCGGAATGGCGGGGAGAGGCCACAAAATTAATGCCGAACCGTCCCAGGTCAAAGAACGGGGTGGCCAATACGT
Organism: Desulfobacula sp.; assembly: GCA_011390085.1. Lineage (GTDB taxonomy): Bacteria > Desulfobacterota > Desulfobacteria > Desulfobacterales > Desulfobacteraceae > Desulfobacula. The sequence continues at coordinate 1,587 of JAABTB010000329.1, read as the reverse complement.
TCAAATCCGCTTCACAGGCATTGCAGCCTGCGGCGGAGACCTGTCGCAGTTGCAGGGACCGGCCAAAGAGGCGTTTAAAATGCTGCTTGGAATGTTGAGCCAGGTCCGGCAGGTCTCCGGCCGTCAACAGATGTTCTTTTTGAGCGGTTGCAATCTCAAAATCCCCGGTGAATTGAACAAACTCTCCCTGGGAGATCTGCTCACAGGCGCCGCAGAAAATACACCGGCCCATGTCTATCTTTTTTTGCCCAACGTCAATGGCATCCTGAGGGCATGCATTGGCGCAGAGTTCCACCAATTCCCGGGGGGCATCCTGCCGCACCACGGGTTTTCCCCGGTATCGGCTAAAGACGGCGGGTTTTTCCTTGGGATAGCTACAGGTTCTGTATCCCTGCTCATATCTGTTTTTAAGTACGCTGAACATAACATCCACTCTCTTTATGGTATTTTATCAAAGGTCAAATCCGCAATAGGACAGGTTAAAACTTTTGTTATTCAGGGGAAAATCCGATATGCCCGTATTGCGAAGGGCCATGGCAAGCCCGTTCCAATTGTGAAAGGACGGATCCTTCACCTTATACCGTAAAATCTTCCCATCCTGATCGGTTAAAAGGGCATGGGATACTTCCCCTCGCCAGGCCTCATTCAAGGTCACCACAAAGCTGGACGGGGCAAGATTAACATCAGAAGCCGTAACGGTTTTTGTTTCAACAGGACTGCCGATCAGAGACTGGATGATGCTCATGGACTGATGGATTTCATCATACCGGACCCTGGCCCGGGCATAAACATCGCCGGTGGATTTTTTATTTTCAGGAATGCCCAGCTCACCATAATGCTCCGTGGGAAAACAGCGCCGGACATCATAACCAAGTCCTGAGGCCCGGCCGGCCGGGCCCACAAGGCCCAGGTGATCCGCATCGGCCGGGCTGACGCAGCCGCAGTCTTCAAACCTGGCCCGGACCGTGGACGCAAGGAAAAGAAGTTCCAGCACATGTTCCACCTGGGGCTTTAATTCTTTGAGCCGTTCATTAAGGGTTTTCCGAACCTCATCGGAAAGGGTAAACCTTACCCCGCCGGGACGGACCAGTCCTTTGCCGAACCGGTTGCCGCAGATAAGAAGGCTGAGATTTAAGAAATCCCCCCGAAGCCGTCCAAAATAATTGGCCGGCGGCAGAAAGGCCACGTCCCCGCTCAAGGCCCCGAGATCCCCGATGTGGTTGGCCAGGCGCTCCAGTTCAAGGGCAATGGTTCGGATGATCCCGGCTCCCTTATCCGGCTGAACTCCGGTAAGGGCCTCAACGGCCTCAGCCATGCAGAGGCTGTGACCGATGGTGGTGTCTCCGGCAATATTCTCGGCCAGGATGGGCAGGCGTTTGGCCTGAACACCATGAAAAAGCTGTTCTACACCCCGGTGCTGATACCCGAGCTGAATTTCCAGGTGAAGGACTTTTTCTCCAATGCAGTTGAACCGGAAATGGCCGGGTTCTATGACCCCGGCATGGACCGGCCCTACGGCAACCTCATGGATTTCATTGCCTTCCACCTGATAATAGGGGTAATTGCCCGGAATATCCTCTTTATAAT
>JAABTB010000328.1 GCA_011390085.1 Desulfobacula sp. | reverse complement strand
CTTCCGGTTAAAAAATTACAGAAGGGCCGGGGAAACGGACCCGGTGCTGAACGAACCCATCCTGAGCAACGGCCTTGCCCAATGCCTTGAAAAAGGAGCTGCCGCCTCGGGGTGGACAAAAAAAAGATCCCGGATGGAATCCATGAAAACAGGTCCCATTAAAACAGGCATCGGCCTTTCGGTCATGCTCCACGGCACAGGGGCGGCCCGGGCCCTGCCTGACCCCTGCTCCGCCACCCTCATGATCAATTCCGACGGAACCGTGAACCTCATGACCGCCGCAGCGGACGAAGGCCAGGGAAACCGGACCGTCCTGGCCCAGGTGGCCGCGGAAATTCTCGGCATTGATTTTCATGACATTGCCGTGTCTGAGACCGACACCGATATCACCCCCCTGGATTGCGGCACCCACGGCAGCCGACAGGCCTATGCCGGAGGGCTCACGGTGAGAAATGCAGCTCTGGATGCAAGAAGGAAAATGATGACCCATGCCGGCAATGTTCTCAAGGCCGGGCCCGAAACTTTAAAAATTGAAAAAGGTCTGATCTTTGAAGAAAAAAATCCAGCCAATGCAATTACCCTTAAAGATCTCATGCAGCGGCTCCAGATTCAGGATATGGGCCTTTGCACCCAGATCACAGGATCTGCCAGCGGGATCGCGCCGGCCATGCCCGGCTATTACGGGGCCGTGTTCGCAGAGGTGGAAGTCCATACAGAAACCGGGGCCATAAAGGTGATCAAGCTCACCAGCGCCTTTGATGTAGGAAGGGCCCTCAACCCGGAATTTGTTAAGGGCCAGATTGTGGGCGGCGGGGTCATGGGCATCGGCTTTGCCCTGACCGAGGGACTCATCCGCCAGGACGGGCATATCGTGAATCCCGGATTTACCGATTACCGGCTGCTGCGGTCCTGCGATGCCCCGCCCGTGGAGGCCATCATCGTTGAATCCGACGAGCCCACCGGTCCCTTCGGAGCCAAGGGCATTGGAGAGGGATCCATGGTCAATGTGGCCTCGGCAATCGCCAATGCGGTCTACCATGCCGTTGGCGTCCGGCTCACGGAGTTGTGCATGACGCCGGAGGCAGTCCTCAAGGGACTGAAAATCAGCCATGGAGATCCAGGACCCGGGGCAGATCTGAAATCGAATCAATGATAGCGTCCGGATTCTCCTGCAAAAGATCATCCCGGCCGGCAAACCCGGTCAGGACCCCAATGGTTTTCATGCCTGCGGCCCGGCCGGCAGCGATGTCCATGGAGGTATCCCCAGCTGAAATCACCACTTCCACAAGATCTGCAACCCCTGCCTGATCCAGAATTTTCATCTTAGCCCGGATATTTTTCTGCGGCGTTGAGGTCACGATGCCGATCCGGTTATGCTAACAGAATGGTTCATGATGCCAAAACCCTATCGTATCCCAAAACCCGTGTCAAGGCGGATAACGGCTCTGCCGGTCCTGCCTGCACCGAATCGCCTTTTTTCGAAATATGTTCTTGACACGGTATAATTGTATACAGTATACAACATCAGGAAATCCGTCATGAAAACCTAATAAAATTCATTAGTTCATGACCCCATGAAAGCGCCGTTAATATGAGAGTAAAAGGATATAACATGACCGTAAAGACACATGAAAAAGAACTTGAACGGCTCAGGAGCCTTCAGGAAAAAGCAGCCCTGGGGGGCGGTGAAAAAGCCATGGCCCGCCATCGCTCCGCGGGAAAACTCACGGCCGGGGAAAGGCTGGGCCTGTTGTTTGATCCGGGCAGTTTTGTTGAACTCAATGACCTTGCCGAAAGCCAGTGCGTGGATTTCGGCATGGAAAAGCGGAAGGTCACCGGAGACGGCGTGGTCATCGGTTACGGCCTGATCAACGGCCGCATGGTCTTTGCCTATGCCCAGGATGTCACCGTTCTCGGCGGGTCCGTGGGAACCATCCACGGACAGAAAATCAACCGGATCCAGGACGAGGCCCTCAAAGTCAAGGCCCCCATTGTGGGCCTGTTTGATTCCGGCGGCGGCAGGCTCCACGAGGGCTTTTTCGCCTCCAAGGGCGTGGCCGGCATGTTTTACCGGAATACGGCCGCTTCCGGGGTCATCCCCCAGATTTCCTGCATCATGGGACCCTGCGCCGGGGTTTCCGTCTATTCCCCGGCCCTGACGGATTTCATCATCATGATTGAAAAACAGAGCCAGATGGTCATTACCGGCCCCAAGGTCATCCAGGATGTGACCGGAGAAACCGTGACCCTGGAAGAACTGGGCGGGGCAAAGGTTCACAGTGAGATCACGGGCCAGGCCCATTTTGTCACCCAGACGGACCAGGAAAGCATTGAACTCATCCGCTACCTTTTAGGCTTCCTGCCGTCCAACCATGAAGAAGCCCCGCCCTCTTTTCCCTGCGATGACCCCCTGGACCGGAAAAACCCGGTCCTCACCGACATTGTCCCGGCGGAATTCAAAAAAGCCTATGACATGCACCGGGTCATTGACGAAATTGTGGATAATAATGAATTTCTTGAAGTCCTGCCGGTATTCGCCCCCAATATCATCACCGGTCTGGCCCGCATGAACGGCTCCACCGTGGGTATTGTCGGCAACCAGCCCTCGGTCAAGGCCGGGTGCCTGGACTACCATTCTGCGGACAAGGCTGCCCGGTTTATCCGGTTCTGCGACTGCTTCGGCATCCCCCTGGTGAACCTGGTGGATGTGCCCGGCTATTTTCCCGGCGTTCACCAGGAACATGCCGGGATCATCCGGCACGGCGCCAAAATGCTCTATGCCTATGCCGAAGCCACGGTGCCCAAAATCACCCTGGCCCTGAGAAAAGAATACGGCGGGGCCGTCATGGCCATGTGCTGCGCCGGCATGGGCGTGGATCTCATGATGGCCTGGCCCGTGGCCCAGCTCGTGGTCCTCGATACCACCGCCGCCATCAATATTATTTACAGAAAAGAAATCGAAGAGGCCGAAGACCCCAAGGCCTTCAAGGACCAGAAGATCGAAGAATATGATTATAAATATTCCAACCCCTTTCATGCCGCTTCCAATATGCTGGTGGACCGGATCATTGAACCGTCCGAAACACGGACCGAAATCATCCGGGCCCTGTCCATGCTGAAAAACAAGAAACGGCCCCAGCCTTTCCGGCTGCATGGCAATATTCCC
>JAABTB010000327.1 GCA_011390085.1 Desulfobacula sp. | reverse complement strand
AAAAGGCGTCACTCATTTTTATATTTCCGATGACACCTTTACCATGGATAAACCCAGGGTTCTGGAATTCTGCCGCCTGATCATCCAAAAAAACCTTTCCATCACCTGGAATGCCATATCACGGGCGGATTGTGTGGATGAGGACATCCTTTCGGCCATGCGGAAGGCCGGCTGCATCCAGATCAGCTACGGGGTCGAGTCCGGGTCTGAAAAAATCAGAAAAACCCTTGGCAAACCCATTGACCGGGAAAAAATCATCTCCGCCTTTGCCCTGACCAAATCCTTCGGCATTCTTCCCCGGGCCTATTTCATCTACGGCTCCCCGGGGGAAACCCGGGACACCATCCGGGAAAGCATGGACCTGATCCATACCATCCAGCCTCTGGGAGCTGTTTTCTATATGCTGGTCATCTTTCCCGGAACCTTTCTTTACCGGTCGGCAAAACAAAAAGGACTGGTTTCCGATGATTTCTGGCGACAAAGGGTCGAAGACCTGCCCTGGTTTGAAATCGACAGCGAGCTTGATTTTAAAACCGTCAAAGCCTTTGGAGACATCTTGAGGGCTGAATTTTACAATAATCTGGACCAATTCGCCCGACATCTGGATCTGATGGACAAAAAAGAATTTTACCCCTTCCATTCGGATTTTCTGTCCCGGCTGGCCATGACCTTTTCCCATGGTGAATATGCGGCCGACCCGCGGGTGAAGAACCAGGAAAAAACTGCAACCCTCCTTTTTGAACGGGCTCTTTCCCTTGCTCCGGATGCCCGTGCCTTTCTCGGGCTTGCCCTGCAAAAGCAGAAAACCAGGGATTTTGACGACGCCATGGCCGTCCTGGAAAAGGGGATGGCCCATTTTCCCAGGCATAAAGACCTGAACCTGTGCATGGGGATCTGCCTTATGAATCAGGGCAGGTTCAAGGCCGCCCTTGAATTTTTCAAACCCTTTCAGGCATTTCCGGAAACCCGGCAGTATATCGCCATCTGCCAAAAAAAATAGCTAAGGACACAATATGGACAAAAACACGGATTACCAACTGGCCAACCTTCAGAACAGAGAATTAAAACTTCGGGCCCAGCGCCGCGAAATTCTTACCAGCACCCCTGAAAAAGCCCTGGACATGATCCTGGAAGCCCCCTCCCCCGCCACCCTGATCCAGTCCTTCCCGGACCAGGACCTGTATTATCTCATGCACAAGATCGGACCCTATGATTTTATCCCGGTCCTGTCCATGGCCCGGTCGGACCAGTGGGAATATATTCTGGATGCGGAAGTCTGGGACAATGACCGGCTCAATACCGGTATCATGACCAAGACCTTTGATGTCCTGTTCCAGGCTGCCCCGGAAAGGCTCCTGCGCTGGACCATCACGGAAAAACCGGATCTTTTCGAATTTTATCTGTTCAAATACATGGACATTTTCATCCGGGAACATGATGAGGTGCCGCCGGAAGACTTTGATGATTATATTACGCTGGATGACAAATTCTATTTCAGGTTCCCGGACAGGGCGGCGATTTTTGGCGAGGATGAAACCCCCGGCGCTGAAAACCTTTTTCCTGAAACCGATGAAGAAGCCAAAGAGCTCATCGAGAATATGCTGAGAAAACTGGCGGAAATGGATTTGTCCGTATTCCACGGGCTTTTGCTGGAAACCAGCGCCCTGTTGACGGCTGAGGCGGAAGAAGAACAGTACCGCCTTAAAAATCTGAGGCTTGCTGAAAAGGGGTTCCTGCCTCCCCATGAAGCCATCGGCATTTATCAGCCCACAAAACTATCCGCCCTTCGAAAGCGACCGGAGAGGCCCTCTTTCAAACATACTCCCTTTGATGCGGACATCCCTTTCCCCCCTCAGTATTTTACCGCCTTTATTGAAGGAGATGACCTGCTGGTATCTGCCTTAAAACTCGTGGGAACGGATTTTGCCCTGGAACTGGAATCCGAATTGGCGGCCCTCATCAATAAGATCATCTCTGCCGACCAGATCAGGCTCCGGGAAAAAGAGGACCTTGAAAAGGCGGTATTAAAGGCGCGTGATTATCTCAACCTCGGACTTGAGGTGATCCTCAAGGGGAAATTGAATCCGGAATCAGCCCGGGATACCATCCGGGAATATTTTCTGGAAGATATCTTCAGGACCGGCTCCAGGGCCGGCATCGTCCTGAAAACCAAGGGCCTCAACTGGTTTAAGCAAAGTTTTCTCAAAGAAAACAATCTCCCCTTAAGTTTTCTGGGAGAGACCTATCTCGGAGTCGTGGGCGGTCTCTTCCTGGACCGGCCCCTGTATTTTGATAATTATGCCTCGGGCGCCTTGTACAGGAATTTCAAATCCATCCCGGATATCACCCGGACCGGCCGCCTCCTGGACCAAATCATTGCCCTGGACAGGGTTCTGGGAAAATTATCCGTGGATGTGTCTTCCTTTAAAGAGGGTATTCTGACCTATAAAACCCTGATCCTGACCCTCTGGGCCAAAAACCGCCTGAAACTTTCACCGGACCTGAGACCCATAGACACCCGGTCCTTTAAAAAATTTTTTGCAGTCCTTTTTTCAAATCTTGATCCGGAAAAACCCGGCCGGATTCAATTGAACGACCTTCTCATCTGGATAACCGAGGCCACGGGAATGGATGAGGCAGACATGGGCAAAGAATTCCATGAAATCTTAAGCGATCTGATCAAAGAGCTTGAAAGCGAATACGGCGGGGTTGATCCAGAAACCATTGATCCCAGGTTCATTCCCCATTTTCTCTTGAAAAAGAAGAAAAAATGAAAGGGTTTTCTTGCATGAACCCATAACATGATCTATTATTAGATTAATTAAAAGTCTATTTAGTTGACCTTTTAATAAAATTTGGAGAATATTAATATGACTATTACGAATTCAATCCTGGCAGATGTCAGTGCCGGGATATCTGAACTTAAAAAAAATCCAATGGCAGTTTTGCAACAGGGCGACGGCGCGCCTGTTGCAATTCTAAATCGTAACAAACCTGTCTTTTATGCAATTCCTGCAAAAGCTTTTGAATTGCTGATGGATAAGCTTGAGGACTTGGAGCTTGCCTTAATTGTTGAAGCTCGAAAAAATCAGCCGGAAATAGAAGTAAGTATTGATGACTACTTATAAATTGGTCTTCAAGGAAGAAGCAAAAAAAGAATGGGACAATCT
>JAABTB010000326.1 GCA_011390085.1 Desulfobacula sp. | reverse complement strand
ATCAATGGGAAGCTTCCCCATGCGGTTTTGCTGGAGCTGTTCACCGATTCCGGCATCGGCACCCAGGTTTTCCTGGATAATGATTAATATATGAGGTTATGAAGTGGATTCAGTTAAAAAAACAGATCAGTTTATTTTTCAAACGTATCAGCGCCAGGGAAAAGCCCTGGTTAAGGGTGAGGGTGTCTTTCTCTGGGATGAAGACGGTAAAAAATACACCGACTTTTTAGCCGGTATTGCGGTTTGCGGTCTTGGCCATTGCCATCCGAAAATCACCGAGGCCATATGCAGACAGGCCTCGACCCTGGTTCATGTGTCCAATTTGTTTTATACCCTGCCCCAGGCAGAGCTTGCTTCCCGTTTGTGTGAAAAGAGTTTCGCCGACCGGGTCTTTTTTGCCAATTCCGGTGCAGAAGCCAATGAAGCGGCCATAAAACTGGCCAGAAGATATTTCCAGAAAAAAGGAGAAAAAAACCGGTTCAGGATCATCACCATGCTCCAGTCCTTTCATGGACGAACCATGGCCACCTTGACCGCAACGGGTCAGGACAAGGTCAAGGACGGATTCTATCCCCTTTTGGAAGGGTTTTCCTATGTGCCTTTTAATGATTTGAAAGCCTTGGAAGATCAGATGGACGACACCGTCTGCGCCGTCATGCTGGAACCTGTCCAGGGAGAAGGCGGTATTATTCCGGCCGATGCCGGATATCTGAAGGGCGTCCGGGAACTTTGCACGAAAAAAGGGATATTGCTGATTTTTGATGAAATCCAGTGCGGAATGGGGCGATGCGGTGAACTCTTTGCCCATCAGTTGTACAATATTTTTCCGGATATCATGACCCTGGCAAAAGCCCTTGGCAACGGTCTGCCCATCGGGGCCATGCTCGCCACCCAGGAATCCGCCACCGGCTTTGATCTCGGCAGCCATGCCACGACCTTTGGCGGCACTCCGCTTGTGACCGCCGCCGCCCTGGAGGTGCTCAATATCATCGGCACCGAGACTTTCCTGGATGAAGTCCGTCAAAAGGGCCGATACTTCAAAGAAAAACTGGTGGAATTGAAAGAAAAACATTCAAGGATTGCTGCGGTTCGGGGTGAAGGCCTTTTGATCGGTTTGGAAATTGATCGGGACGCTGCTTTTTTTGTCGGGAAATTATTGGAAAAAGGCTTTATCATTAATGGGATCCAGGATAAGGTCCTGCGGTTTGCGCCCCCGCTCATCGTTGAAAAAACAGATATAGACAGGCTTATAACCACATTGGACAGCCTTTTTTAATTTGGGAGAGTATTTTGAAGAAAGATTTATTATCACTGCTGGACCTGGAAAAAGAAGATTTTGAAACCCTGTTCAAACGCGCCGGTCAATTAAAAGAACGATATGCCAAGGGCATTTTGGATAAATTATTAACCGGTAAAACCCTGGGCCTGATTTTTGACAAGAAATCCACCCGGACACGGGTGGCCTTTGAAACAGCCATGATCCAACTGGGCGGGCATCCCATTTATATGAGCACCCAGGACACCCAGATCTCCAGAAATGAGCCGGCCAAGGATACGGCCAGGGTTCTGTCCCGGTATATGGATTGCCTTGCCATGCGCACCTTTGATCATTCCCTTGTAGAAGAATTTGCAAATGCTTCCACCATCCCGGTCATCAATGCGTTGACCGACTCTTTTCATCCCTGTCAGATTTTGAGTGATCTCATGACCATCATCGAACATAAAGGGGGATACGAGGGAGTCAAAATCGTCTGGGTGGGGGACGGCAATAATGTGGCCAATTCATGGGTGAATGCCGCCGTCGTGCTGGATCTTGACCTGACTGTGGCCTGCCCGGACGGGTATGGCATTGATCCGGACATTATTAAAGCCGCATCGGCAGACAAAAAACCCCATATCCGGTTTACCAATGATCCCAAAGAGGCCGTGAGAGATGCTGATGTGGTTTATACCGATGTCTGGGCCAGTATGGGCAATGAAGATGAATTGTCCGGCCGCATCAAAATCTTTCAGGATTTTCAGGTGAATAAGGCCCTTTTATCCCTTGCAGCAAAAGACGCCCTGGTCATGCATTGCCTGCCGGCTCACCGGGGGGAAGAAATTTCCGAAGAGGTGCTGGAAGATAAAAACGCCGTGTTCTGGGATCAGGCAGAAAATAAACGGCATATGCATAAGGCCATATTAGAAAAACTGATCCTGAAAAACTAACAGCATCTTTTATGAACAACAGATGACATAAAGGAAGATCCATTAACGATGAATGAAAAACTATGGGGTGGCCGATTTTCCCAGAAAACCGATGAGCTGGTTGAAAAATTCAATGCTTCCATAGATGTGGACAAGCGCCTCTATGAAAGCGACATTGAAGGAAGTATTGCGCATTTGAAAATGATGGCCAAAGAATCCATTATTACCCAAATGGAAGCCAAGATCCTCGTTGAAGGTCTTTTAAAGGTAAAAGAGAAAATTGAAAACAATGAAATTATATTTTCTGCAAGCCTTGAAGACATCCATATGCATGTGGAAGATGAATTGGGAAAGGTGGCCGGTGATATTGCAAGAAAACTTCATACCGGGCGGTCCCGAAATGACCAGATCGCTCTGGACATCAGAATATATTTGAAAAAAGAGACCGGACTCATCCTGGATCTTCTGGTTGAATTTCAAAAATCCCTTGTCCGATTGGCTCAGAAATATTCAGATGTGATCATGCCGGGGTATACCCATCTTCAAAGGGCCCAGCCCGTATTGTTTTCCCATCATATGCTGGCCTATTATGAAATGTTTAAAAGGGATATCCAGCGGTTTGAAGATTGTTTCAAGAGAATGGACGTCATGCCCCTGGGTGCGGCAGCCCTTGCCGGGACCACTTACCCGCTGAACAGGGAATACACGAGAGAGATCCTGTCCTTTGCAAAAGTATCGGACAACAGTATTGATTCGGTATCGGACAGGGATTTTATCATGGAATTCATCTCCCATGCCTCCATCTGTATGATTCATTTTTCAAGGCTTTCAGAAGAGCTGATCCTCTGGTCTTCTTCTGAATTTTCCTTTATCACCATCTCAGATTCTTTTACCACCGGGTCCAGTATCATGCCCCAGAAGAAAAATCCCGACGTGGCAGAGCTTGTCAGGGGAAAGACCGGGAGGGTTGTCGGAAATCTTGTGGCTATTCTGACG
>JAABTB010000034.1 GCA_011390085.1 Desulfobacula sp. | reverse complement strand
GGTCTTAATGTGACGGTGGTTACCACTGCCAAAACAGATGAAGAGGGCAAAGCATTACTGAAATTTTTAGGAATGCCCTTTAAAAATTAAGGATTCTAAGGAGGAAGGCTTGGCAAAAACAGCTTTGATCGTAAAGGCAGGCAGAAAACCAAAATTTTCTGTGAGAGCATACAACAGATGCCCCCTATGCGGTAGACCAAGAGGATTTATCAGAAAAGCCGGTATTTGCAGAATCTGTTTCCGGACACTTGCCTCGGAAGGCAAGCTTCCAGGTGTTACCAAATCAAGCTGGTAATTCACAGAGATTGATATGCAGGACAATATCAGCGTATTTTAAGGAGATTTCAAATGGCAACGAGTGATCCAATTGCAGACATGCTGACAAGCATCAGGAATGGTGGTAAGGCAGGGTTTGCCAAAGTGGATATCCCCGGATCCAAGGTCAAACTGGAACTGGTTCGGGTGTTGAAAGAGCAGGGATATATCAAGGATTATAAATATCTTGAAAACGAGGTACAGGGATCCATCCGTATCTATTTAAAATATGTATCGGATGGGAAGCCTTCTATTTTTGGGATTGAACGGGTGAGCAAACCCTCCAGAAGGGTTTACAGCAAATCAAAACAGATTAAGCCGGTCTTGAATGGCCTTGGTATATCAGTTGTCTCAACCTCAAGAGGGGTGATGACGGACAAGCAGGCCAAAGAAGCGAATATCGGCGGTGAGATTCTTTTTAACGTTTGGTAGTACAGGAGTAATATATGTCTAGAATAGGAAAAAAGCCGGTTCAGCTTCCTGGAAAAGTTCAATTTACCCTTAACGGGGATATGATGTCCGTCAAAGGTCCCAAAGGCAATCTCGAACGACAACTGCATCCGGCTATCCAGCTTGAAATCAACGAGAGCGTTGTAAATGTAAAAACAGATACAAGCGATAAGAAAAAAGTAGCTTTGCAAGGGTTGTACCGGTCCCTGATTTCCAATATGGTAACCGGTGTGTCAACCGGGTATGAGAAAAAATTGCTTCTTTCCGGAATAGGATATCGTGCCGAAGCAAAAGGGAATAGCCTCACGCTGAATGTGGGGTATTCCAATCCGGTAAATTTTACAATTCCGGAGGGGATATCCGTGACTGTAGAAAATAATACACAGGTTCTCCTCACGGGGATCGACAAGGAAATTCTTGGCCAGGTTGCAGCAAACATAAGAGATATTAGACCACCGGAGCCCTATAAAGGCAAAGGGATTATGTATGCAGATGAAAGAATTATCAGAAAAGCTGGTAAGACTGCAGGTAAAGACTAATAGGCAGGAATATAAAGATTATGGGAAATACATCACAAAGGCTTGTGTCAAGGCTTAAAAGAAAACAAAGAATCAGGAAAAATATCTGCGGCAATCAGGAACGCCCAAGATTAAGCGTATTCAGAAGTTCAAAGAATATTTATGCCCAGATTATTGATGATACACTCGGGACCACGATTGTGTCTGCATCAACCCTTGATAAAGAATTCAAGGATCAAAAAATCGAAGGCAAGAAGGTTGAAATTGCAAAGGTGGTTGGGAACCTCGTCGGCAAGAGAGCTCTTGATAAAGGAATTACAAAAGTGGTTCTTGACAGGAATGGATTTTTATATCATGGGCGCATCAAAGCGCTTTCAGACGGAGCCCGTGAAGCCGGATTGAATTTTTAAATTTTGGAGGACAAACCCTTGGCAAGACAGCAGATTGAAGAAAGTGGATTAATTGATAAGGTCGTTAGAATTAACCGCGTTGCAAAGGTTGTAAAAGGCGGAAGAAACTTCAGCTTTAGTGCACTGGTCGTTGTTGGGGACGGTGAAGGCAGCGTGGGATACGGTCTCGGAAAAGCAACAGAAGTTCCCGAGGCAATTAAAAAAGGCTTGGAAAAAGCAAAAAGAAATATGGTTAAAGTGTCCATACTAAACGGCACCGTTCCCTTCGAAGTGGTCGGCAAGGCAGGAGCAGGACGTGTATTGTTGAAACCGGCCTCTGCAGGTACCGGGCTCATTGCCGGTGGCGGAATCCGTGCCGTCCTTGAAGCAGCTGGAGTTACGGATATCCTGACCAAATGTATCGGGACAAATAACACACAGAATATTGTAAGGGCTACAATGGCCGGACTTCAATCCCTATGTACGAAGGAAGAAGTGGCAAAACGCCGTGGTCTTAGATCTGAAGATTTATAAGAGGTTGCTAAAATGACAGATAGAATTAGAATCACCCAAATCAGGAGCACTATCGGAAGGCCTGCCAAACATGGCCGGATCATCCGTTCTCTGGGGTTGAAAAAAATGCACCATACGGTTGAACATAATGCTGATCCGGTTATTCTGGGGCAGGTCAAGAAAGTATCTCATCTTGTGAAAGTGGAGGAGGTATAATATGCAGATTCATGATTTAGCACCGGCTCCCGGTTCCCGGAAAAAACGCAAAAGAATCGGCCGTGGGCCGGGTTCAGGAATGGGAAAGACATCTACAAAAGGACATAAGGGACTTAAAGCCAGAGCCGGGGGCAGTGTCAGACCGGGTTTCGAAGGCGGCCAGATGCCTTTGTATAGACGGCTTCCCAAAAGAGGGTTTTGCAATATATTTAAAACGCAGAATGCTGTCCTAAATATTCGAGAGTTGGATTCGTTTGACGATGGGTCCATCATTGATATTGATTCCCTGAAAAAGGCCGGTAAGGTAAAAGGCCGGTTTGACGGCGTTAAGATTCTGGGTCAGGGCGAAACAAAAAAGAAATTTGTTTTGAAGAATGTTCTTGTTTCCAAATCCGCCAGGGGAAAAATTGAATCTGTCGGCGGCAGCATAGAATAATCATAGAAGTGATGTAAGGAATTCATAAATGATCCAGAACAGCTACCAGAACCTGCTTAAACTTCCTGAACTCAAAAGGAAGCTTTTCATTACGCTTGCTTTGCTGTTTGTTTACCGGGTGGGTATTCATGTTCCCACTCCCGGAATCAACGGTGCCGCTCTTGCTTCATTTTTTGCCAGCACCGAGGGTACCCTGTTTTCCATGTTTAATATGTTTTCCGGTGGCGCCTTGGAAAGACTTTCCATTTTTGCATTGGGGATCATGCCGTATATCAGTGCATCCATTATCCTGGAGTTAATGACAGTGGTGGTCCCTTACCTGGATCAATTAAAAAAGGAAGGGGATGCCGGCCGGAAAAAGAAAACCCAACTGGCCAGATATGGTACGGTGATATTGAGTATTGTCCAGGGCTTGGGGATCAGTGTGGGACTCGAGTCCATGACTTCACCTGCAGGAATTGCGATTGTTCCAGATCCAGGGTGGGGATTCAGGCTTGTGACCATTATCACTCTCACGGCTGGAACCGCCTTTATCATGTGGCTGGGAGAACAGATCACGGAAAGAGGGATCGGCAATGGCATTTCCCTGATCATTTTTGCAGGTATTGTGGCTGGAATCCCTTCTGCCATGGGGAATACGGTACGCTTGATGACAACGGGTGAAATGGGATTGTTCACGCTGATCATCATTATTATTCTCATGGTTGCTGTTATTGCTGCTGTTATTTTTATGGAGCAGGCACAAAGGCGAATACCCGTACATTACGCCAAGCGGGTTGTCGGAAGAAAAATGTATGGTGGACAGACATCCCACCTGCCCCTTAAGATTAATTCCGCCGGGGTTATTCCGCCGATTTTTGCTTCTTCGATTATCATGTTTCCGGCAACTTTAGCTCAATTCTCAAACCTTCCGTTCATGCAAACCGTGGCAGCCATGTTCAGCCCCGGAACCATTTGGTATTATATGCTTTATGTCGGATTTATCACCTTTTTCTGTTTTTTCTACACAGCTGTCCAGTTCAATCCGGATAATGTTGCTGAAAACATGAAGAAGAACGGGGGCTATATTCCAGGAATCCGACCCGGCAAAAAAACATCCGAGTATATTGATAAAGTGCTGACAAGAATTACGGTGGGGGGAGCGGTTTATATTTCTGCCGTTTGTGTTCTGCCCACGGTGCTCATGGGGAAATTCAATATTCCGTTTTATTTTGGAGGTACCGCCCTTTTGATTGTTGTCGGTGTTTCCATTGATACCATCGCTCAGATTGAATCTCATCTGATTTCCGGCAATTACCAAGGGTTTCTGGGCAGGTCAGGGAGCAAAAGAATAAAAGGCAGGACGTGATTTAATGTTTTATAACACTAGAGGAGTTGGATGCATTTATGGCAAAAGAAGAACCCATCAAAGTCGACGGGAAAGTACTTGAAACGCTACCCAATGCCATGTTCAGAGTAGAGCTTGAGAATAAGCATGTATTGCTTGCTCATATTTCAGGCAAAATGAGGATGCATTTTATAAAGATACTTCCGGGGGACAAGGTGACGGTGGAGATATCCCCTTATGATTTAAGCCGGGGCAGGATTACATACAGATATAAATAAAGATAAGATTTTTTCGAGAATCATAAGATAGGAGCAAATAGATGAAAGTTCGAGCATCTGTGAAAAAAATTTGTAGAGATTGCAAAGTCATAAAAAGACGTGGCGTCCTGAGGGTAATTTGTATTAATAAGAACCATAAACAGCGGCAGGGATAGGGGGAAGGAAATTTGGCACGTATCGCAGGAGTAGATTTACCAAAAGATAAGCACGCATGGATCGCTTTAACTTATATCTATGGTATAGGTAGAAACAGATCAAAGCTGATTCTTCAAAAAACAGGTATTGACCCTACTACAAAAGCAAATGATCTGACGGAAGAACAGGTCAACGAGATCAGGAAAATTATTGACGCTGAGTATAAGGTTGAAGGTGAGCTGAGAAGTGAAGTTTCCATGAGTATCAAAAGACTCATGGATCTCGGTTGTTATAGAGGACTTCGCCATCGTAAAGGCCTTCCCTGCAGGGGTCAGAAAACTAAAACAAACGCTAGAACTCGAAAAGGTCCTAAGAGGACTGCGGTTAAAAAGAAAAAGTAGGATAATTTAAAAGGTACTATTAATTATGGCAAAAAAGTCAAAAAAAATTGTAGCCAAAAAACGGATAAGAAAGAATATTTCTTCCGGAGTTGTGCATATTCAATCCACTTTTAACAATACAATCGTTACGATTACCGATGAGAATGGAAACACGATTTCATGGTCCAGCGCCGGAATGCAGGGATTCAAGGGCTCCAGAAAAAGCACGCCTTTTGCAGCCAAATTGGTAGCAGAAGATGCAGGGGCAAAAGCAATGGAGCAGGGCCTGAAAAATGTTGGGATTTTTGTTAAGGGGCCGGGGCCGGGCCGGGAATCAGCGTTAAGAGCATTACATGCAATTGGACTCAATATTTCCATGATCAAGGATGTCACCCCGGTTGCCCATAATGGATGCCGCCCACCCAAGAGAAGAAGAGTATAAACATACTCGTTTGATAAAGGAGAAGAACATTGTCACGATATAGAGGTTCAGTTTGCCGGCAATGCAGACGTGAAAATTTAAAGCTTTTTTTGAAAGGCGATCGCTGTTTTTCAGATAAATGCAGTTTTGATAGAAGAGGATATCCGCCTGGCCAGCATGGCCAGAGAAGGGGAAAATTATCCGATTACGGGATTCAGCTCCGGGAAAAACAAAAGGTCAGACGACTTTACGGGCTTTCTGAAAAGCAGTTCAGGCTCTCATTTCAAAAAGCCGATAGCCGAAAAGGCATTACGGGGGTCAACCTTTTAAGTATTCTGGAAACCCGGCTTGACAATACAGTTTTTCGAATGGGTTTTGTCAATTCCCGGAATCAGGGCAGGCATTTTGTACGACACAATCATTTCACGGTAAACGGTAAAAAGGTGAATATTCCTTCTTACCAGGTTAAAAAAGGTGATGTGATTGAACTTCGCGAGAAGAGCAGAACGATTCAAGTGATTTCAGATTCTTTGGATGCAATTGTAAGACGTGGAATTCCACAATGGCTTGAAATCAAAAAAGAAAGCTTCAAAGGCGAAGTTGTCGGAACTCCTGCACGCGAAGATATTACCCTTCCCATTCAGGAGCAGTTGATTGTTGAGCTTTATTCTAAATAAGCAAGCCATTGTTATGGTTATTCCAAATATTTATTCAGGAGATATGAATGTCATCTGAAAAACTTGCATATGTGAACTGGCGAGAGATGATCAAGCCGGAGAAGCTTGACGTCACTACAACTTCAACATATGGTAAATTTGTATGCGAACCCCTTGAAAGGGGATATGGTATTACCATCGGGAACTCTCTTCGACGCATTATTCTTTCCTCCATCTATGGCGCTGCCATAGTATCTGTGAAAATTGATGACGCTCTTCATGAATACAGCGTGATTTCAGATGTCAGAGAAGATGTTTCCGAAATCATTTTGAATCTTAAAGAACTGAAGCTCAAGGTGGATGATCCGGAAGACAAAATATTAACTTTAAATGCCAAGAGTGAATGTGAAGTTACGGGTGCCGATATTGTAAGCCCCGACGGCAGGGTCGAAGTTCTTAATCCGGAGCAGCATATTGCCACGCTTTCCAAAAAGGGTGTGCTGAATATGACAATGGTGGTTAAAACAGGGAAGGGATATGCCCTTTCTTCGTCCAACAAAGATGACGATGCTCCCATAGGGACGATTCCCATAGATGCTGCGTTTTCTCCCATTAAACGGGTAAAATACATCGTAGGAACTTCCAGAATCGGACAGAAGACAGATTATGACAAACTCACGCTGGAAGTATGGACAGACGGAAGTGTGACTCCGGATAATGCCGTTGCATATGCAGCCAAAATTCTCAAAGAGCAGATGAATCCATTTATCAATTTTGATGAGGATATGGAACCGGAGCACTTTGAAGACAGCAAAGATGAGTCTGCCAAAGGGATTAACGAAAATATTTACAGATCTGTGAATGAACTTGAATTATCTGTCAGAAGTTCCAATTGTTTGAAAAATGCCAGAATTCACACCATTTATCAATTGGTCCAAAAAACAGATAGCGAAATGCTCAAAACCAAAAATTTTGGTCGAAAATCCTTGAATGAAATAAAGGAAGTTCTTGCTTCCATGGATCTTTCACTTGGTATGGATCTGGAAGGTTTTGAGCCGCCAGAAGATGAGCTTAATCAGGAAGGAGAATAGCATTCCATGAAACATAGAAAATCAGTATTAAAATTAAATAGAACATCCAGCCATAGAAAGGCAATGTTCAGGAACATGGTAACTTCTCTGTTCAAACATGATAAAATTAAAACCACTGAAGCAAAAGCAAAGGGTTTAAGATCGATTGCCGATAATATGGTTACCCTTGCAAAAAGAGGGGATTTACACGCCAGAAGACAGGCCCTTTCCGTAATTCGGGAAAAAGACGTGGTTCATACGCTTTTCAATGAAGTTGCAGCAAAGTTTAATTCCAGGCAGGGTGGTTATACCAGAATCACAAAGCTTGGACCCCGAAAAGGGGATGTTGCCCCCATGGTTCAGATTGAATTGATTATGGACTGATGCCATATTAAAAGACTTTGGAACAGAGAACTCCCTGGAAAGCTTTGCTGACCAGGGAGTTTTTATTTGGGGGATGAATTTTTGGCTTCTTTATTGTGTTTGGCCTGATAGAGTTTTTTATCAGCCGCTTTTAAAAGAATGGCCGAGGAATCCATTCCTTTTTCAAATATGGAGGCAATCCCATAACTCAATTGTACATAAAAAGGAGTGGTGCCGGAGTATAAGGGCGCACTTGCGAGCTTTTGCTTGACCCTGTGGATATAGCTTTCCGCCTGATTGATATTGGTCGAAGGAAGAATGACCACAAATTCATCTCCGGCAAAACGGGCGACTATATCTGATTCCCGTTTCAGCAAATTCATGCATTTCGCAGTATGGCACAGGGCAAGATCTCCATTATCATGCCCGAAATTGTCATTAATGGATTTAAAATCATCCAGATCCAGGAAGAGAACGGTCAGGTCAATATGATACCTTTTCGATCGCTGGAATTCTCTTTCCAGAATTCTTTCCATGACGCCTCGATTTAAAAGTCCTGTCAGGGGATCATGAAATGCGAGGAATTTTAATTGTTCATGGGCGGTAACATTTGAAAGACAAAGGGAGACCTTGAGCGCCAACTGTTCCAGTAGGGAAGTATCAATGCCGGGTTCGAATCGGCAAAGATTCTGATCCGCCTGATTAAAACTGCCCACAATTTCGCCGTCCAGGGTGATGGGGGCAATGGCAATGGAGCCGATATCATATTTTGCTGCTTCCGGGATTATTGCCTTGAACCGTTCGATATTTTCGTTTGCCAATAGGGGTTTAAGCCGGTTGCGGGTGATTTCGGAAAAATCGGCTTTCGATAAAAAAGCGGTTGATGTCTCTATCAGTTTTGAGTTTTGAAGATTATGAAGATATTTTGAAATACTGCTTTCTTCAATAATGGAAATCCAGGTGTAAGGGACTGAGAATTTTGAACTGATTTCAGATAAAAGTTTCTCGATGAAATCCTGGAAATTAAGAATAGTTAAAATACTGATTTCAGTTTCATGAAATTTTCTGGCAACGATTTCATTCTGCTTTAGCCGCTCTATGATCGATTGAGGAAGGGTCAAATGTTTATTCTCACTCATAGTATATCTTTTCTCGTACGGGTTGAAAGAAAAAGAAAATCGCACGGGCAGCATTATAGCCTGCCGAACCCATTGTTACCAGATTTTTTTTCAATTTTTAAAATGAATATTTCGGACTTATTTCAAGGCACCTGAAATATTAATCAAAAGAGCGCCGCTGTCGAGTTCAGGTCCGCCGATGGTGATGCTGCTGTTATTTTTCAACAGGACTTGGGTTTGAAAGATTAAATGATTGCTTTTCTGAATAGTGATGTGATATCCGATCCGGTTACCACCTGTAGCCGATGGCAAAATAAGAAGGGTTCTGTTGCCGGGAAGACTCACCCGGCCTTCCTGATTAAAATTAAGATCAAAGCGTTGTTCTTTCAGAAGTTTGTAGGACGTATATTTAAATACGGATTTAAGCTCATGAAGGATCGGTTTAAGCCTTGAATCAAATTGTTCCGGTCCGATGGTGGCATGAATCACTTTTATGTCCGTCAACACCTGGGCTTCTGCCGATACCGGCGGTAAAAAAAAAGATATAAATGCGACGGCCGTGAGGATATAGTTTAATCTTGTTAAGCGCATCATAATTCCTCTTTTGAATCAGGTTCCTTCCGAAAACCAGATAATGGTGTGCTTTTCTTTTTGGGTTTCTATAATCATGACAGATTTGTATTCTGTGTCAACAGAGTTAACGATGGCACTGGGGCCGGAGGGAGTTCCGAGCAGGGTTGGGTCAAAGGGAAAAAAGCCGATCATTACCACTGCTGCAATACCCGCGAGTTTCAGATAAAAATTTTTACCAAAAAGCCCGGAAATATTTTGATACGTTTTTTTCTCCGAGCACTGTATCTTTTGTTCGAGTTTGTGCTCAAGATGGAGAGCCCCTATCCCCATTGCCTCTTTATGGGTATGACGGGAAAAGGCAAGGGATAGGTCTTTATATTGGCTAAAAAGACGGCTGCATTCACTGCAAAGAGAAAGATGATGTTCAAAAGCCCGGCATTGATCGGAAGAAAGTTCTATATCAACTAATCGGCTGATATCTTCAGAGGTGTACGCTTCACATTTTTTTTCCATGGGCAATCCTTATTTTTCATTTAATTCCAGGGAATTGATGAGGCTTTTCCTAGCCAGATGAAGCCTTGAACTGACAGTTCCTTTCTTAATTCTGAGGATTTCTGAAATCTCATCATAGGAAAGGCCCTCTATGGCATTCAACACAAAAACAAGTCTGAGTTTTTCGGGAAGGGCTTGGATTTCTATCATGAGAGCATCTTCCAGTTGTTTCTCCCTGAATAAGAGTTCCGGGTCGTTTGAATTTTTTTCAGCGGATTCAAAATCATTTTCCTGTTCCAGAGACTGATGATGCCATTTAAATCGTCTTTTCCATTTTCGTTTCCAGTTCAGGCAGTGATGCAGTGTGATTTTTCTCAGCCAGGTGGCAAGGGTGGAATTCTGCCTGAAGGTCTGAATATGATGATATACACTTAAGAATACATCCTGCACAACCTCCAGGCTGTCCTCGCGGTCCAGCGTTATACCATAGGCAAGCTTGAACAGCCTTTCCTGGTATGAGGAGACAAGCTGGTTGAAGGCTTGTTTCTGTCCTTTTTTGAGCCTTTCAACCAGGTCCTGTTCCGTATCTTTATGTGCGGTTGTTTCGAGACCGGCCACAATACATCAAATACGGCATCTATGGTCTTTTAGCGGCCCACCCATACCCGTTGATCCTGATAATACCCGCCTGTTGCCTGGAACTCCTCATATCTGCCCTCTACCCATTCTCCCCTGTGATTATAATGGGCCGGATTCCATTTCCGCTCGTAAACGGGTTCGACCCAGACTTTCACTATTTCCCAGCGACCAACCGGTCGATCATCATGATGCCTGCGGTAATGCCTGTTATCACGTCCTCCCCCCCGGTATTCGAGATAAACTTGGGGAGGCGGTGGTGAATGATGCCTGTTGGAATATCGCGGCCTGTCATTATCGTGCATGCCGTTGATGATGGCTGCGCCAAGAATGGCAACCCCTGTTCCCAGCATGAACCCTTCCATGGTTTTCCGGTCGGCCCGGGCAGGCATTGCTGAAAAACAAACCAAAAATATAACTGTTGTAAAGACGGTAACTATTTTATTCATTTTGTCCTCCATCCTGGTATTGATACAAAGCATGTAAAGAGATTTGCTTTTCTATTATCCATAGACACCGTGAAATCAAAAAAGTTCAAAAAAATAAAATTATTTGTAAATAACGCCCAAAAAATTAACCGCCAATGGACGTCATATGGCTTATGGGGACGCCCTTGACGGAAGAGCCGGTTAGGCCGTGAAAGGATGGTTTTCTGGCCAATGCAGAAAGGATAATATCCTTGAGCTCATCATCGGAGGCCCCATTGCGAAGGGGATTGATGATGTTCTTTTCATAATTGTTCAAAAGACAAGGCCGCAGAGTTCCCCTGGATGTCAGCCGTAAACGGTTACACTCAGCACAGAAATGCGAGCTGATGGGAGTGATGAATCCGACAATTCCCTTGGCCCCGTCAATCCGGAATTTTTTTGCAGGCCCGTCGTTGGGATCTTTTTTGAACGCTTGTAAGGTTCCGAACCGGGATTCTATTTTTTCTTTTATTTCCTCTGATAAAACTTGCTGCTGTTTTTCTACGGCAGAATCTCCCATGGGCATATATTCTATAAACCGGATGTGGAAGGGATATTCCAGCGTCAGGGCGGTGAGGGCTTCAATTTCATCATCATTGATGCCTCTTAAAATAACGGCATTGATTTTAATCGGGTTGATGCCTAGTTCATGGGAAGTGAAAATAGCGTTCCAGACCTGATGGAACCTATCTCTGCAGGTAATCTGTTCGAACTTGACGGGATCAAGGGTATCGAGGCTGAAATTCATGCGTTTGATACCGAGAGAAATCAGTTTTTCTATTTTTTCACGATTCAGTAAAGATCCGTTTGTGGTAATGGAAATATCCTTTAGGCGGTCAATGGCGCATAATTGTTCCAGAAAGGAAAGTATATCTTTTCGAACAAAAGGCTCTCCCCCTGTGATCCTGACTTTGGTAATACCAAGATCACAACCAAGCCTCACGATTCTCAGGATTTCTTCATACCGGGCGATTTTTTCATGTTCAATCACTCTAAACGGGATGGACGGGACACAATACCGGCACCTGAAATTACACCGGTCGGTGATGGATATTCGAAGATAGTTGATGGTGCGGTTGCCGGCAATCATTTGTGTTCCAGCCTTTTATAATGGTTCAGCAATGAATCCACGAGCCCTTGAATGGTGAATTCTCCTGCCTCAATATCTGGCTCAATACCAAGGG
>JAABTB010000003.1 GCA_011390085.1 Desulfobacula sp. | reverse complement strand
GTCGGCCCGATCTTGTAAGTGTAACGAGCTTCGACAGTACCAATGCCGAATAGTGCCGGTGTAACGGATTTATTTTTTATGGTCGTCAATATCACGGGCACCGGGGCAAGGGGTCCTGATCGCAGGGCCACATAAATAAAAAGCACCAGCAAAGGAATGCCGATCCCAATGATAGCCAAAGTTCTCTTTTTTATCTGTAGAAGTTTCATCTATCAACAACCCGCATCCCTATGTAAAGCCGTTTTCCGCATGTTTTTGCGCAATTACCGCCGCCAGATCCTCCAACGCGCGAAAATCTTTTTCTCCGGGTTGTCCTTTGCAAAGCACGGGTTCCAGCACCTCGACCTTGAGATTGGGAATCATGCCGGCAAGGGTTTCCACGGTCTTTCCGCCCCATCCAAAGGAACCGACGATGGACAGGAACTTTGCCTGCGGCTTAAGGGCATTTGCCAGAAACGCCGCATAGGCGGCATACGGATGCGGGCCTGCCAGGACCGTGGGGGTGCCCACCACAATGGTTGCGGCATCCACTAAGGCCATGGCCAGTTTGCCGATATCGGTGACCGCCAGATTAAACAGTTCCACCTTAACACCTTTATCTACCAGGGATGCCACGAGATGCTCCACCATCAGTTTCGTGCTTTCATGCATGGATACATAGGGCAGCACCACGATATTTTTGGGCCGGCCGCTCACCCAGTCATTATAGGCGTCTAAGATAAACGCCGGATTCTTAAAAATCTGGCCGTGGCTGGGGGCAATCATCTCAATGGGGTAAGGGGCCAGTTTTTCCAGATTTTTTTTGATGATGCTGCGAAAGGGCATCATGATTTCGGCAAAATACCGTTTGGCCGCCTCATACACGCGGCCTTCGTCCGTGACAAACAGATCCGTGGTAGCAATGTGGGAACCAAAAAAATCACATGAAAAAAGAATTTTGTCTTCTTCCAACCAGGCCACTATGGTTTCCGGCCAGTGCACCCAGGGAGTATAAATAAATTTTAATGTCTTGTCACCCAGGGACACGGTTTCACCATCTTCTACGGTAATAAATTTTTCATCGGATATTTTAAGCAAATCAATCAACATTCCCTTTGCCTTGGGTGTTGATATTAATTTGGCCTCCGGATATTTTTCAAGAATTCGAGGAATGGTTCCGGAATGATCCTGCTCGGCATGAAGGGAAACAACAAAATCGATTTTGGGGACATCTTTCAGTTGGGCCATGAGTTCATCGGTCTTGGGCGGATCCACCGTATCCAGCAGGGCGGTTTTTTCACTGCCTTTAATCAGATACGCATTATAGCTGGTGCCGTCGGGTAAAGGGATCAAGGTATCAAACAGACGTCTGTCCCAGTCCACTGATCCAAGACAAAAAACGCGATCGTTTATTTTTCTGGCGAACATATCAAAACCTCCTTTTCTTTTTTTAAAGCAGGAAGGAAATTACTGATCCCTGCTTTGTCGATTCTGAATTTCACTCTATGCTCTTTTTACCGGTGTTTCATTGATTTAAGTCAAAAACGCAATTTTTTTTTAACATAAATTAAGTTTTGGGATTACTGACTGCTTGTTGTCAATTTCCGTGCCAAGCGTCAAATATTCAGGGCGTACCATCCATCACTTTGATTTATAAGTATAATTTGCTTATAGCGTATATTCAGGGAGGGGGAGTGGTATCCATATAAAACGTCATATTTGATCAATGGTCATATATGATGATTTTTGGTAAAGGATACGGACCTGTATGACGGGAACGCAAAAGCAATGAGTCCCGATGGAAGGAGTAGGATAGAAGTACCAGACGAAAGTCAACCCCTTTTATCAATATTTTTAAATTTGAATTTTCCCCTTAAGGATTCTGAAAGCGCCTTTGTCACCTGAAAGGCTTTTTCAACGGTCTTATACCCATCTTCATTCACCAGGCAACAGGTGGCCGGAGAGATCAACCCCTGTTCCAGAATTTGATCCATTGGAATTCCTTTCCTATCCAGTGCCTTCCATATG
This sequence comes from Desulfobacula sp., assembly GCA_011390085.1. Lineage (GTDB taxonomy): Bacteria > Desulfobacterota > Desulfobacteria > Desulfobacterales > Desulfobacteraceae > Desulfobacula. The sequence continues at coordinate 17,501 of JAABTB010000003.1, read as the reverse complement.
GTTTCGAGCCGGAAACCCAGCAAACCCAGGTTTTCTTTCCCAAAGTTTTCAAAACCTGTGGGAACGATCCCCCAAACCAGGGTCCCCCCCTTGTCGAGAAATTTTTTGATTGAATTGACCGATAACCCGAAAATTTCAGCATTTGAATGTATATCCACAGACAGAATATCCATATCCAGGTTTAAAAGGAAATCCCAATCCGGATTTCCACACAGGTGTATCCCTTTCGGGCTCTCAATCATTGAGAAAAATTCGTCCAGATCCTGTTTTGCCTTTTGATCGCTGTAACCGGACAGGGCGGAAAAAATAAACTGCATGCCCGGTTCATCGATAAACATGAAGGCGTTGCTGTTCTTTTGTTTCAGCTTTTTCAATTGACTATTGATTCGCTTGGCCATGAATTCAAACATGAAGGGGCGGACATTATCATCAAAGAGAATAGGCCGTTTGTCCTGGTCCAGGATATTGAAACCAAAGCTGACAGGCCCCTCAAGTTGCCCCCGGATGGCCGGGTACCCGGACAGGTCCATGCCGAGAAACCGGTGGTATACAGATGAATAGGTGGGGCTTATGTCAAAATATTCAGGATCATCAAAATGAGCCATGACCTCTTCAAATTCAGAGATAAACTTGTCCATGGAAAACCGCAATGTTCTTTTATCCATATCCAGAAGGATCCCTGGAAAATGTTCGGCCGCCTGAACATACATATCCTCATAATAGCTGTAATTGGGCAGTTGCGGCCAAAAAGGGATATCAAGGCTCAAAGCCGTTTCCAAAGCTTTATCCACGTTGGTATGCGGCATGACTGCCATGGCGGTTGTCAGCAGATTACCCGGAATCGGCATTCGTTAATCTCCCTTCCCTTGTTGTGAATCCTTATTCATAGAATCGGCATAGTTTAAATACGCCTGTGTTGGGATTTCATTCTGCCATTTATCCGACACGATGGCAAATAGATAAAATTTGGCGTCGATGAAAACCCAATTCCATGGACAAAAAATGCCGGCCTGTGACAAATTTCTTTTGTTTAGGAAAAGAATTATTTATACTCTGAACCATCTGCTCTCAACTCGCTGCTCTGATGATAAAACAAATTCCCAAGGTATTGTCTTGAGATAAGGAGATCGGTATGGCACAGACCCGAATTCTGATCGTGGATGATGAACTGGTCATCCGTGAATCCCTTGCCGGGTGGCTGAAAAGGGACGGCTATGAGGTCGGTACCGTGGCCGGCGGGGAAGAAGCTCTGGACCTCTTAAAACAGAAGGGCTTTGATATCCTGCTGCTGGACATTCAACTGGACGGGATGAGCGGTATGGAGGTGCTTTCCCGTGTCAAGGAAGAATACCCGGATATCGATGTGGTCATGATCACGGCCTTCGGGTCTGTCCAGTCTGCAGTTCAGGCCATGAAATCCCATGCCTTTGACTATCTGTTAAAGCCCTTTGACCCGGATGAACTGGGGCTCATGATCAAAAAGCTGGTCCAGCACCGGGCCCAGAAACAGGAAAATATATTTCTGAAGGAAGAATATGAGACCCGGACCCGATTTGAAAGCATGATCGGCCAGTCCAGGGCCATGCAGGATATTTTCAAGCTCATTGAAGATATCAAGGATGTGCCGTCATCGGTTCTCATCACCGGCGAAACCGGGACCGGAAAAGGCTTGGCAGCCAAGGCCATCCATTCCAATTCCAGATTCAGGAACGGCCCCTTTGTCAGCGTGAACTGCGGCGCCATCCCGAAACATATCATGGAAAGCGAACTCTTCGGCCATCGGAAAGGCGCCTTCACCGATGCCAAGGAAACCCGGAAGGGAAGGCTGGAGATGGCTTCCGGCGGGACCCTGTTCCTGGATGAAATCGGCGAGATCAGCATGCGCATGCAGATTGACCTCTTGCAGGTGCTGGAGGACCGGATATTTTACAAGGTCGGCGGAACCCAGCCCATTACGGCGGATTTCAGGGTGATCGCCGCCACCCATGCAAAACTGGAACAGGCCATCAAAGACCGGACCTTTCGTGAAGATCTGTTCTACCGCCTGAATGTGATTTCCTTTGCCATGCCGCCGTTGCGGGAGAGAAAAGAGGATATTCCCCTTCTGGCGGATCATTTCCTGAAAAAATTCACCCAGGAGGTAAACCGGGGGGTGGAGCGGATCAGCCGGGATGCCATGGATGAACTCATGCTCTATGAATGGCCGGGCAATGTGAGGGAGCTGTCCAATGCCGTGGAGCGAGCCGTGGTGGTGTGCCGGACCCGGACCATCACGCCTCCGGATCTTCCCATCGGGACCTCCCGGGAAGAAGAATTGAAGACCCGGTATTTTTCCCTGGATGATGTGGAAAAAGAGCATATCCTCACTATTTTGAACCAGACCGGGTGGAATATTTCAAAAAGTTCCGCCATCCTCGGGATTGACCGGTCAACCCTGTACAATAAGATCAACCGCTACGACCTCAAACCGGAATAAAGAGGCTTTTGCCGCACTGATGCCCATGAACCCGGAAGCGATCATTCTTATTTCACCCATCGGCGAGATCCCGGACTGGATCAATAAGGCTGTTGTCGAAACCGTTGAGCGTATTTTTCGTTTCAGGACAAGGGTAGCCCCCCTTCTCGCAGATCTTTTCTTTGCCTATGACGAAAAAAGAGACCAGTATTTTTCCACGGCCATCCTGGGAGAACTGGAAAAAAAGCTGCCTCTGGGCTGTATCAAGGTTCTGGCCGTGACACGGGAAGATCTGTTTATCCCGATCCTGACCCATGTCTATGGCGAAGCCCAACTGGGGGGCAGGGCAGCCGTTGTTTCCATCTCCCGCCTCATGGATTATCCCGGAGCCGGGGACCTGAAAAAAAGCCGGGAAAGAATCGTCAAGGAAGCCGCCCATGAGCTGGGTCATGCCTTTGATCTCCGGCATTGCCAAGACCCGCGCTGCATTATGCATTATTGCCGGAAACTGGTGGATGTGGATCATAAATCCGATCAATTCTGCCGGTACTGCAAAGTGCTTCTGTCCGACGCCGTTAAAGCCCTTGGACCATGAATTCTGTGACCAGCCTTTCCCAGGATATACCCGGAAGATTGCCGTAAATATCCGATACCAGCGATCCGCCGTCGGCGGCCTTGATGCCGGCCTCATCTTCAAGAAAGGCATAGAGCCGGTTCACGGTGGTGTCCAGGAATTCCCGTGACGTCTCCATGAACAGGAGGCGTTTTAGATCCTGTTTCAGGGCCGGGCAATAGAGAAGGACCAGCCATCCGTCGGTATAGGGCGCGTCATTGATAAGGCCCGGCGTTGAGGAGATCCGGGGGTTGACATCCACAATCACTCCGTTGACGGGAGAGACAAAAGACACCTCATGGCCTTCCCGGGACAGGGTCAGGGCCGGTTGGTCCCGGGTCAGTTTTTTGCCCATGAGTGGGAGGGACACGCCGTCGAATTTCCCGAAAAGCCTTGCGCTGAAATCATCAATGCCCATGCGGACCATGCCCTGGTCTTCTATTTTGATCCAGGTATGGCCCGGATGGAGATAATATCCGCCGGGAAGGGAAATGCCGTGGATATCTTCAAAATCCACGGATTTTAATACGGCATGGACTTTGAACTGGTCATAGAAATACTGCTCGAATTCGCAGTCAATGCAATGATAGGCCTTTGTACAGGCTTTAAAATCGATATGGCCTTTCATGTGATGGATGCAGGGCCGTTTGGATACCGGCATTTTCAGGAGCCGGTCCGTCCAGTAAACAAAGTCTGCCTTCTGCCCTTTGGGGGCAAATCCGTTTTCTTTGAGCAGTTCATTATTCCGGCACACCCTTGCCATGGCCTTTTCAAACCGGCAAAAGGTGCAGGCGAATTCTTGGCGGCACTTTTTTTGGAGGACTACGCCTGCCTGGGTCCAGAGGCAGTCAGGCGTGATCTCTTGTAATAATGACAGGTTCATTGAGAAAGTCTCCCTTATTTTCGGGTTCATCAGGATTTCAGAAATCTTCGGGTCAGTTTTTCCCATCCCAGGGCCGGAAGATTGCCGAAGACATCCTTCATGAGCAGACCGCCGTCGGTGCTGAGGGGGCCTGTGACGGTTTCAATCATTTCTTCCAGGGTTGTGATTTCCCCATGGAGCCAGGTTACGCTTTCCTCGTCGGCCATGAGGTGTTTGACGGCCCCTTTGAGATCGGAATTGTGGACGGTGAAGAGCCAGCCGTCTTCATAGGGGTTTTGTTCCGGCAGGCACGGGGATGAGGCTATGGCAGGATTGACCTTTGTGATGATGCCGCTGACCGGGGAAAGGATATCAGCCAGGTTCCGGTTTCGCTTGATGCCCCAGCCGGGTCTACCTGAATTCAATTCCTGGCCCATGAGGGGCAGGTCAAAGCCGTCGGGGCCGCCCAATACTTTAAAGGCAAAATCATCCATGCCCACCCGGATGATGCCGCCGCTGTCCATACCGGCCCAGGTGTGGCCGATATGGAAAAAATACCCGTCCGCCAGTTTGAATCCTTTGATGTCTTTCATCTCAATGCCTGAATATCCCTTGGCCGGAGACAAGGTGTCTTCAAATAATTGGTCAAAATCACACCGGGAACAATTGTAATTCATGGCGCAGGTCCTGTGGTCCGCCCGTCCGGTCAGCGTATGACGGCAGGTTCTGTCCAGGCTGTCCCGCTTTCTCAACGCCTCCTGCCAGGAAAGATGCTTTCCGGCGGCCGCCTGTTTTTCCATGGCAGTGTCGTATTTGCAGGTGGTACAGTCATGATAATGGGTACAGTCTTTTTTGGCGGCCACACCGGCCTGCATCCAGATGCAGGGCCGGGCGGTTTCGGCCTGTGAAAAAGTCTGGGTTCCGGAAAGGGTTTGCCGGGATGGTCTGTTTTTACGGATCTGTTTCATTGGGAGCCTCCTTATGGATTTGTTTTTATGGGTTTGTTCTTCTTTTTGTTATGAATAGGATAGAGCAAAAAGGATGCCGGTCCGGATTTTTTTGCATAAAACCGTGGGAGCTCTTATTTCAAAGGGTTTCTCAGGAACCCGTCGGGTTCAGGGAGAAAAGCGGGTGAAAATTCGCAGGTGTGGGATTTTGCAGCAGAGGATACCTCCGGCCCCCGGCCATTCTTTGGGAAACCGTTGGTAGAACTGAGGAAACCTGACCTGCCGGATTTTACCACAGCCCGTCTTATTTCCCGGCACCCCTTGCGGGCCTCGGGGCTCATATGGTAAACATGAGGTATTATCCCAGTCCTATTATTGTTCCGGAGGCATAATGAACCTTCCCAAAAATGAAATGGAGACCATTTTCAACGGTATCCGGGATTTTATTCTGATCATTTCTCCTGACCGGGAAATCCTTGAAACCAATGATGCGTTTTTAAAGCATATGAATTGTAAGCGGGAAGACGTCATCGGCCGCAAATGCTATGAGGTATTCCGGGAGAAAACCCGGAAAAGCAGCAATTGCCATGAAAAATGCCCCTTGGAAACGGTCATCCGGGAAAAACGCCATTGCCGGGCGGAATTGAACCGGGTGGCAAAAGATGGAAAACCCAGGTATACGGAGCTGACCATCTTTCCCATCTGGGAGAAGAAGGGCAAGATCTCCAAATTCATTGAAATCAGCCGGGATATCACAAAGCGCAAAGCCGATGAAAAAAAGACCCAGGACTATCTCATGAAAATGGTGGAAGAGAGAACCCGTCAGCTCAAAGAAAGCCATGAGCGATTGCTTCACCAGGATAAAATGGCCTCTCTGGGGAAATTGTCCTCCGCAGTGGTGCATGAAATCAATAATCCCGTGGCCGGGATATTGAATCTGGTGATGCTGTCCCAGCGGATTCTGAAAGAAGACGAGATCAAAGAATCAGAGCTGGATCTGTTTCGCCGTTATCTTGGGCTGATGGAAACCGAAACCCGGCGGATCGGAAGGATTGTCGGCAACCTTCTGACCTTTGCCCGGCAGTCCAAGATTGAATTTGTCCGCTTTGATCTGAATGAATTGATCGAACAGACCCTGATCCTGAATTCAAATCTTCTGAAATTAAACCGGATACGGGTCATCGAAGAGCTGGAACATAACCTCCCCCTGATCTGCGGTTCTGAAGACCAGATCAAACAGGTGGTTATGAACCTGCTTTCCAATGCTGTGGAAAGCATGACCCAGGTTTCAAGAAAATGGCTTACGATCAGAACCTTCAGCAAAGAACCGGGAAAAACCGTGGGCATAGAGATCATGGATACAGGGGCCGGGATTCCCCGGGAAATGATATCCAAAATATTTGAACCCTTTTATACGACCAAGAAAAAAGGCAAGGGCGTCGGGCTCGGGCTCTCCGTGGTATACGGGATCATCCAGGAGCATGGGGGCAAGATCTATGTGGATTCGACGCCGGGAAAAGGCACCTCTTTTTCCATCACGCTTTTCGAAGACCCGCCCCTGGAGAAAAAAGAATCGGATTTGCCTTTTAGGCCTTGATCCTTGAAACAATGGTTTCCACCACTTTTTCAGCCGTATCTCCGAACAGGGTATCCACCTCCACCAGGTTCAGATACCGGTCATCCCACTGGAAATTCCCGCTTTCAAGAATCCAGTCCTTGAGCCGGTTGTATTTTCCGCCCAGGGCCTTGATTTTTTTGAGGAGGGGGACATCCTCGGAGGATTTGAAGCTGATGTTCAGTGACAAGAGAAATCCAATGATATTGGGTGTGGCCGGGTTGGCCGAAATAATGGGGATCACCAGGATGTTCTTGTTGTCTTTCCGGCCCCGGCCGATATAGACATTTCCTTCCCTTACAATGATATTTTTCGTGCCTTTGAGCCGGGGATCGTTTTCCACCCGGGAGGGCTCTTCTCTCAATGCTCCGGTTTTATTAATGATTTGAATTTTGGTTTCCGGAGTTACTTCTCCCAGAAGGCTCAAGCCCGAAATCTGGTAAACCAGTCCGCCGTTGACCCTGGAGATGACTTCCTGGAGGTTTTTAATGACCAGCACATTTTTATGGGTGATCTGGGAGATCTGGAAATTATTGACATTCAATTCATTGAAAATGATGCCTTCAAATTTTTCCGCGATCCTGCTGGTGCCGACGGTGACGGTTTTGGCCTGGTGCTTGATGGCATCCACCGGCCTTGCCATGATATTGATGGAATAGTTGATATTGGTGAAAAACGTATTCAGCATATTGGTCGGGGTGCCCTTGGTCTCAAAATCAATTTCAAAATCCGATACGGGCAGGCGACCGGAAAGATATTTCAAGAGCAGGGTGAGATTGGCGGCATTGTCAAGCCCCATGGCGGCAGGAAAGCTTCCCTGGCGTCGCTTTTTGGAAAACCGGTTATAGAACTGGGCAATGGTTTCCCTGAACCGTTTTTCAAGCAGAACCTCGTAGACGTCGTGCCCCATGGCGGTATATTCATCCAGAAGATCCTGGATTTCCGCCCTGGCGTCATACATGAACCGGGAGCCCTCATTGATGGACAGGGCTGCGTAATATCCCCAGATATGACCCACCAGGGTATTTAAAACAGGGGCAAAATGCTCTTTGGTTTCCGGAATCTTGAACACATCCGCCGCATAGGGGTCGAACCGGTCTTCCCCAATGGTGGTGATGACCACCGGGGTTGCCTTGTGGGCCTTGAAAATGGCCGTATCCTTGATGATGTCGCCCAGAACGCTTTCCCTTGTGTTGGCGGCGCAGACGATAATGAGGGGCTCGCTGGAGAGGTCGATATGTTTTTTATCTTCGATAAAATCCGATGAAATGGTTTTATAGCAGAGTTCGCTGAGCTTGATCCGTATTTCATCGGAAGAAGTCTTGTTGGAGCCCGAGCCGACTGTGGCCCAGTAATATTTGGATACGGCCAGGCGGTCGGCCGAGGCCTTGATCTCCTCTTTCATGCCGAGGATGGTTCTCATCTTGTCCGGCAGGGAAAGGATTTCATGGATTTCTTCGGTGATAAAATCGGCAGATCTGGTTTGGGTGAGGGTTGCCATGTGAAGACCGAAAACGGCGCCGGCAGCAATCTGGGAATAAAAGGCCTTGGTGGAGGCCACCGACATTTCAATGTCCCGGCCTGAACTGGTGTACAGGACCCCATCGGTCTTAAAGGTCAGATCGGAATCCCGGCGGTTGACAATAGACAGGGTCCTGGCGCCGCAGACCTTGACCATGTCCACGGTCCGGTTGGTGTCTGTGGTGGTGCCGGACTGGCTGATGGCCACCACCAGGGTGTCGGTCATGGATTTTTCCCCGTTTTTCCCTTCAATGATACAGAAACCGGAAAGTTCCGAGGATTTCAAGGCCCGGATCTGGATGCCGATATCTCCGATATAATATTTCAAAAGGTCGGCACAGCCCTGGGCAGCAATTCCGGCCGTTCCCTGACCGATGAAATAGATTTTTTTGATCCTTTGCCGTCTGAAATCCTCTTCCAGGGATGAGGGTATGACCTTAGGATCCAGGACAGTCTCAAAAAGCCGGGTTTCAGGGGATAGCCTGAATTTGTTCTCAAGGGTTTTCTCGACAGAGCCCGGGGATTCTGAAATTTCCTTTAAAAAATAGTGGGGAAAGTTCTGACGGTCAATGTCCCGGGATGTAATCCTGCTGGTCATGATACCGGTTTCATCCATGGGAATGGGGGTGCAGTCATAATAACAGGACCGGATACCGGAGATCCCGCCTGTGGATTCATGGTCCAAAATGACGATCTGACCTCTGCCTTCTCCGTTGAGCTTGATATAATCCTGGGTTTCTTCCACAATGCCGTAAAGTTCGGACGCAGCCATATAATGATCTTGCGCAATTCCGACAAAAATAGCCTGGCCGCTTCCCTTCTGGGCCAGGAAGAGTTTTCCGGGCGCCAGGTCCGAATGCATGCTGATGGCATGGGAGCCTTCAAAATCATTGAGGGCAAGCCTGAAGGCGTTTTCCAGGGGGTTGCCCTGTTTGAGATAGTGCTCGATCTGGAGCGGGATGAGTTTGGTGTCGGTATTGATATCGGTATGGAGTTTGTCATACCGGGCTTCATATTCGGTTTTGAGTTCCAGATAATTATCAATGTCGCCGTTCAGGCAGACATGGATGATCCCTGTCTTGCCGATGCTTTTATCGGTGGGGGTATTGTCCTGGGGATGGCAGTTGGCAACGGTGATATCTCCCACCGAGGCCCAGCGGGTGTGAGCGGATACGGAGTTGGCCGTAAAATCATAATGGGCCAGCAGTTGAAGGAGATGATCATTTTTGATCTGGCTCCGGAGAAAGGCCACATTGTCTCCAAGGGCTCCGATTTCTGCGGCAAATTTATAGACAAAAGAAATGGACACAAAATGCAGGCCGTTTTCCGGAAAGGTGTCATGAATGGTCAGGCTGTTATTGGACAGGACAATATGGTTGGTTCTCTGTTTGAGCCGTTCCGAATGCCCGGCCTTGATAAGATCGTCTCTGAAATGCTCAAACTCTTCCTTGGTAAAGGTGAACAGGGAGCTGATGCCGGCGGAATCCCTTCCCCTGACCTCAAGCCGGTCAATACTGTTTAATATGGCATTCATCCGTTTGAATACGCTTAACCCTTTGGCATTGCCTGAGTTTTCAAGATCCGGGGCCAGATTTTCAATGGCGGCAATATTTTCCAGGATTTCTTTTTGAATGCACCAGGCTATGTCCCGGAGCCTTTCCAGCCGTTGAGAGATGATTTCAGCTTCAGCAGGTGAAAAGGTGGACAGCTTATGTTTAAAATGGGCGTTCTGATCGGTTGCAAGCTTTTCCAGGCTGTCTTTTAAGGAACCCAGCAGGTCTTGTTTGTCCGGGTTGAAAAAGATATCTGAAAAATATTTTTCCTGCTTTAATTCCTGACAGTCTTCAAGAAAGCGGTTTAAAAAATCGTCTCCTCCCAGGAAATCCTCTTGAATTGACTGGGCCGGATCGGATAAGGTTTTTCCGTTTAAAAAAAACGCCGCTTTTTCCTTTAGGGTGTCCAGGTACGAGGGAGATAGCGCAGGGGTCACCTTAAAGGCCACAAGGGCTGATATCCCGCAGAAAAAAGTGTTCGGCCGATGGGGCAGAAATATAATGGAATTTTCCTTGGCCGATACAAGGGAAGTTCCGATTTCAATGTTTATAGAAAAGAGTCGTCTGAGCCTATTCAAAAAAGCGGTTAAAGGCTTGGGCATTATTCCTCCCGGATAAAAACAGGTTTTTGGGTACTAAAGTTGGGCATGGGTGTCGGGTTGTTTTTTAAAATACTGCTTTAAAATCATATTGCCATAGGCGCTGGATTTTGTCCCGATATATTTACCATGACCCACAACAATAGCCATGGCAATTGTTTTTTCCCCGTTTTTTTCTTTGCCGAAACCCGTAAACCAGTCGTATTTGATGGTATGTTCCCGGTTATGCAGGGAACCGGTTTTTCCGCCCATGATGAGTTTGGACAGAACAGGGTCTTTGGATGAATTTCTGAAGGATTTTCGGGCAGTCCCGGTGGTCACGGTTTTCTGCATGATCTGCATCATGGTTTCTGCTGTTTGGGGCGTGATGGCGGAGGTATAGGTGGCTGGGGCACTCTTGTAAATCACCTCGCCGGTTGAGTCGGTGACGTGTTCCACCAGTGTCGGCATCATGATCCGGCCTTTGTTGATGACGGCGGAGGTGAGCATGGCCCCGAAAACCGGGGAAATGGTGGTATCATAATTATAGCCGCTGCCCAGCTCGGCCAAATGAAAATCGCTGCTGTTGGTTTCAAAATTGCCTGAAATAAAAGGCAGTTCCGAATGAATCAGTTGGTTGAATCCAAAGGCATTGGCATAGGATTCAAGCTTTTCCTTGCCCAGAGAGTTCTTTCCGATTTTGCCGAATACCGGGTTTATGGATTCTGCAAAGGCGCTGGAAAAGGAAATCTGAAAGGAATGCTTATTTTTCCCCTCCTGAACCTGACGCTTGTATAAGGTATATTTATTACCGTTAAAATACAATTGCGTCTGGGGGTTATACCCCAGGGTTTCCACTGCAGCGGCGGCTGTGACGATTTTGAAGATGCTGGCGGCCGGATAATCCGATTCCAGACAGGGGTTGGTGTCCGGCCTGCTAAGATCATAACCGGTCATGGCAATGATTTTTCCTGTCTCCGGTTCCATGACGACAAAGGCAATCCTCTGAGGCTTGCCCCGGGTTAGTTTTTTCATCTGACCGATAAGGGACAACAGATATTCCTGGAGGGGAACATCAATGCTGGTGGAAATTTTAAAATGGGTTTCCGGCGTATCCACTAGGAAAATATTTTTATCGGTCTTGGAAATATCCGTTTTTGAAAGAAGGGTGAAAAGTTTTTCTTTCGAGAATTTATCGGTCTCGGCAGAAGGAGGGGCCGGGGCCGCCACCTCTTCCGGACTTTCTTCAAGGCTGGAAGATACCTTGTCTTTCTCAGGCGCTTCGATATTTAAAAAGAATATTCCGGCAAACAGACATATAAGGGTCAGAACCCCCATGGCGGATCTAATGGTTTTGATGAAATGCGCCCTCTTTTTTTTTTGAACAATATATTCGGATTGAAATTCCCGCCATGAATTATCGTTGCTGTAATGATTCAAAATGATACCCCATGCTTTCAATTAAAGGTTTCAACATGCTTATCTTACCGGATGTCCGGGCTTTACCGGCTTATCAAAACCGGAGAGCACCAGTCGTTTTTTTGAATCCGTGGCCAGAACCATCCCCTGGGACAGCTCGCCCATGAGTTTGGCCTCCTTCAGGTTGGCCACAACAATGACTTCTTTGCCGATGATGTCATCCAAACTATAATCCTTGGCAATCCCGGCGATGATTTGCCGGGTCTCGGCTCCGAGATCCACTCTCAGTTTTAACAGTTTATTGGATTTTTCTATTTTTTCCGCACCCATCACGGTTCCGGTTCTCAGATCGATTTTTAAGAAATCTTCAATAGTGATTTCTTCTTTCAGGGCCGGAGAGAAAGCCTTTATTTCCGGGATAGACGTTTTGGGTTCAGGCCGTTCTGTATCAATCCGGGGAAATAAAATCTCCGGGGATTGAATTTGGGTTCCCTTTTGCACCTGTCCCCAAACCGAGGCTTCTTCCAGGGAATAAAATTCCTTATTCTTTTTTGCGATGCCGAGGGCTTTTTGTATTTTAACCGATGTCTGGGGCATGATGGGATAAATCAGGCAGGAAACCACCCTCAGCCCTTCGATGAGATTGTACAGAACAGTTTCAAGGACAGGGAGAGTGGCTTTGTCTTTTGCCAGGGTCCAGGGTTCGGTGGTGTCAATATATTTGTTCATGAAGCTGATATAATGCCAGACGGCTCCCACGCCTTTATGAAATTCACACAAGGCCATGGCCTGTTTATATTCTTCAATGGTTTTGGCGGCTTCCGGGGCCAGGGAAATTTTTCTTTCTTTTTCGATTTCAGGATGGGCTGCCTGAACTTCGCCTTTAAAATATCTTACCGTCATGGACAGAACCCGCGAAAAAAGATTGCCCAGATCATTGGCAAGATCGGAGTTGATCCGTGTCACAAGAATATCTTCCGTGAAATTGGCATCCAGGCCAAAGGCCATTTCCCGTATCAGGAAATAGCGAAAGGGATCAACACCGTATTCTTTTATGATTTCCAGGGGGTCCGTCACATTGCCGATGCTTTTTGACATCTTGCTGCCTTTGACGTTCCAGAATCCATGGACATTCAACCCATTGTAGATTTCGATGCCCGCAGCCTTCAGCATGATGGGCCAGTAAATCCCGTGGGGTTTGATAATGTCCTTGGCCACAAAATGGCGGGTGCCGGGCCAGAATTTTTTAAACAGGTCCCCGTCCGGGTAACCCAGGGCGGAAATATAATTGACAAGGGCGTCAAACCATACATAGGTCACATAACCTTTGTCAAAGGGCAGGGTGATGCCCCAGGTCAGGCGGGTCTTTGGACGGGAAATGCAGAGATCTTCCAGGGGTTCCTTCAAAAAAGAGAGGATTTCGGTTTCATATTGGGAAGGTGAAATGAATCCGGGGTGGGTTTTGATATGGTCGATTAGCCAGTCCTGGTATTTGCCCATTTTGAAAAAATAATTGGATTCCTTGATATTCTGAGGTGCAACCCCATGATCCGGGCATTTTCCCTCCACTAGTTCCCTTTCCTGGTAAAACCGCTCACATCCAAAACAATAAAGTCCCTCATAACTTGAAAAATAGATATCTCCGGAGTCATAAATTTTTGAAAGAAGGGCTTCAACAATTCGGATATGGGACGGGTCCGTGGTCCGTATAAAATGATTGTTTTCAACATTCAAGGCAGGGAGAAGATCCTGAAACAGTTTGCTGATTTTATCTGCATAGGCTTTCGGGCTCGTATTCTGCTTTTCTGCGGCTTGAACGATTTTATCCCCGTGTTCATCGGTTCCCGTGAGAAAATAGGTATCAATGCCGGCCATTTTTTTGAAACGGGTTGCCGTATCAACTGCAATGGAAGTATAGGCATGGCCCAAATGGGGCTTGGCATTGACATAATATATGGGCGTGGTAAAATATTGTGTTTTCATCTTATTCCGTGTTTTCTATTCCTCCAGATCATGGATATGCCTGTCAATTTCCGTATTGTCCTCCATACGGATGGTAACGGTTTCTTTCAGGACATTCTGGCGGACGACTTTTCCCGAACCGTCTTTTAAATTTATTTTTTTTCCGAGTTTGGGCATGTCCCGTTTCAGGCTTTTGTAGGTTTCATTTTCAAAGGTTAAACAGCACATGAGTCTGCCGCAGACCCCGGATATCTTTGTGGGGTTTAGTGATAGACCTTGTTCTTTAGCCATTTTAATGGAGACCGGGTCAAAGGTCTGCAGAAAAGAGGAACAACATATTTCTCTGCCGCATTTGCCGACTCCGCCGCAATGCTTTGAAAGATTGCGGATACCGACCTGGCGCATTTCAATGCGGATATTGAATTCTTTTACCAGAAGTTTGATCAACTCCCTGAAATCGATTCGGCCGTCGGCGGTATAGAAAAAAGTCAGTTTATTGCGTTCAAACGCGCATTCGACGCTGAACAGGTTCATAAGAAGATCCAGATCATTGATGCATTTGATGCAGAAATCAAAGGCATTGGTTTCAAGAATCTTGATTTCTTCCATTCTCAGGAAATCTTCTTTTGTGGCCATGCGGACGATCTGTTTGTATTCCTTGCCCTGATTTTCAGCTTCGGCCGGAGGGATGGCTATTTTCCCGAATCCAAGACCCTGCTCGGTTTCGACAATGACGGCATCCCCTTCTTTCAGCACAAAGGCGCTGCTGTTGAAATCATATATTTTTCCTGCTGTTTTAAATTTAACGCCGGCTATTTTGATCATACACAAACTTCCCTTTTGTTCCCTGCAATTCTTAGGAAAAAACCGTCCAGGATCAGCCTCAGTGTGCAGTTGGATTCTATTTTTTGTTCTGCCTCATAAAGGTATTTCAACCATTCAAAACATCTGTCTTTATGCACTAGTGGACTAATATGGTAAAAAGAATCAAAAAAATCAAGGTTAACTATTTTTTCATGAAGAATAGGAAAGATCATGAGATCCCTGAAAAACGTTTTCATGATGGACAAGGCATGGTTTATAAAGTCGGGTTCAAGACTTAATGCCTGAGACAGCATCAATCCTTTGGATATGTCGTTTTTACCGTTTTTAATGAGGTCAATGAGGGTTTCGATGAGCCACTTTCTTCGTTTGATCCAGTTGAAATCGTCTTTTTCAGTGTTGAAATTCATACAGGCCAGGATATTGTTGAAATCCGTGTCAAGGGTCTCGGATACAATATAGGCAGATTCAGGATCTGTTCGAAATTCGGAAATGAGGCGCTTTGCAATGATTTTACTGCTCAAAGGCTTGAACCTGATTTTCCGGCACCTGGAAATGATGGTGGGAAGAAGAAAATCGATTTTAACCGCCATGAGAATAAAAAAAGTATGGTCCGGTGGCTCTTCCAGCATTTTCAGCAAGGCATTCTGGGCCTGGACATTCATGGCATCGGCCTTTGAAATGAGCACCATCCTGTATATTGCCTCATTGGGCCGGGAGGAAAGGGTATTTGCAAGCTCCCGGATCTGGGCGATGGTAATCATATTTTTTCCTGCCGGAGGGTCGATGAATATCATGTCCGGATGACTGTTGTTGTCAATTTTGCGGCAAGGGGTGCAGTTGTTGCAGAAAAGCTTGGCATTGCTTTTGCAATTGCAGCCTTTTGCAAATATCAAAGCCGCTTCTTTTCTGCCGGTATTTTCGTGACCATGGAAAAGAAGGGCGTTTGGAATCTTTTTTGTCTGAATGATATGGGTTAATTCTAGAAAGGCCTCGGATTGGTATTGCATTTGATCAAAATCAGGCGCGGTTTGATCAATAATACCCATGGGTTAATAATCCACCCTCTCCTTGAGTTCTTTTCCGCATTTAAAAAAAGGCAGGCGCTTGGGCGGGATAGTGACTTTTTGACCGGTTTTCGGGTTTCTGCCGGTATAGCTTTTGTATTCTTTGATGTGGAAACTGCAAAATCCTCTTATTTCTACCCGCTCTCCATCTTTAAAAGCCTCGGAAAGCGAATCAAAAAACAGTTTGATGACCTCTGCCGATTCGGATTTTGTCAAATTGGCCCTATCTTTAAGTGCTGAAATCAATTCGAGCTTATTCATACAACCTCTTTCTTTGTTTCGGGTGAACTCATATTTCCATCTTGTTGTTTCTATTGAAAATTGGATAAAAAGTCAAGGAGTTATGCCAATAGTTCAGGGAGTTTTTCGATTTTATCTTCTTCAATCTCAGTTCCTGCATACTGGCCCAGAAGGTCTATTTTAATCACCACGCGGCCTTGGCCCTTCTGTCGGATGAATTCTCCCCTGATCCCGGCCAGGGGGCCTTCTATGATTATGACCGGATCTCCTTTTTTAAGTCTGATATTTGAGCCTGTGATAAGATCCATATGGGAACTGGTCAGTATTTTAAGGGAGTCAATCTGAATATCCGGGACGGGCACAGGTCCGGTCTGATTGCCCAGGAGCCTTACCGCACCGGTTGTTTTCAGAATATTCAACTGATCTGCCGGGCAAAAGGTTGATTGGACAAAAACATATCCGGGAAAAAGAGGATATTCAACCATCAGGTGTCTATCCTTTCGGATGCTTTTTCGTCGGATCTGGGGCAGGAAAGCCGATATTTTTTTTTTAAGAATGCTGGTATAAACCGTTCTCTCGAAATTGCTTCTGGTCAGCAGTACAAACCAGTTCAAGGGGTCTTTCATTTTCTATTGAACTCTCTGATAACGGGAGGATTGACCGGAAGCCAAGGTCTTCTTCGAGCCGGTGCCGAGTTCTCCAAGGCCGTGAAGGCTAAAGAGAAATCCAACGCTGAGATCGTTTGATGTTTCAGTTACGGCAAAATCAAGGGTCCAGCACTCTTTTGTAAAAATGAAGCCGGTCTGAGTCTGGACGGTCCGCTCATCTTTAAGGTTTTTCTCAAAGGCATAATAGGCGGTTAATTTTTTCGTCAGAGCAATATCGATTTCCGAATACAGGGATTCCAGGGGGGTGTCTCGGTTAAAGCGGTATTCAAGCGCCAGAGCATCTTTCCGCTTATTTTTGAGAAGGCCGCCGAGGTTGAATATCTGATATTGATTATCATAGGGAGACCAGGAAAAATCCGTATTCATACTTACGAATTCGTTCAGGTCCAGTATACCGTTCAGCAGGATATCGGAAAAAGGTTCCTTCTGATTTTCTTTTTCCTTTTTGATATCATAGCTTTGTGAAAGCTTGGCATAGCCAAAATCGCGATATGTCCGGATTTCTTTTTCCTGGGGCGTTAAAATGGTTTTCCGGGCGATTAAATAATTTGTCAGGCTCCAGGTGATGAGGTTCTGTTCATTTATCCGGTCTAAGGTGTCAAATACCGGCAGATCGTTTTGGTCCACCTCCGGGATAAAGGAATACTGAAGTTTTGGAACCAATTCATGTTTGATTTTTTCAGCAAAGGAATTTTCCGTATTAAAGACCCTGAAAATCTTTGTCGAGATTTCCGCACCAAAATCAGCCATGTGTCTTGTCCTCAAAGGATCTGATTCTCCATCCGCCGACGTGAAATCATCTGTATACCAGAGGGTCTGTCTGGCACCCAGGGAGGGCTCAAAATAAAATATTTTATTCAGCCGCATAGGAAGATAAACCCTGGGATAAATATCCGTTCTCTGGCCTTTCACCAAGGTGGTTGTCGTGTCCTGCCGGTAAAAAGACCGGTGTTCACTGTCAAGGGTATAATAGAACCGGGAGGCGCCGAGCTGTTGCTGGAACGCATCAAACTGGATGGCCGGGAGGGTCTGCAAGGTTGTATCAGCGATGTCCTGGCGTCTGGCAGTGATATTGTCATACCAGAGGGCATCCATATTCAATATATAGGTTGACCATGATTTATTGATGTTCAGCCTGTTTTTCCGGATGGTCTGGTCATACTCATCCAGGCTCCTGCC
>JAABTB010000325.1 GCA_011390085.1 Desulfobacula sp. | reverse complement strand
CTTTTTCTTTATATCCGTCCGGATTTCCCAGATGAAGATCCGTGAGCCTGACACCCACCCAGGGAAATACGGATACATCCATGTCATCACCGAAGGTAAAGGTCCGCCCGGTGGCGGATGCGATTTTATCCTGGATCACCGGCTTGTATTTTTTGATATCCATCACCCTGGGAATGATGAGGGCGGCTGCGATGATCAGCACCAGGAATACACCGCCGATGATGCCTATCCATTTCACTATGCCTTTCATGGGACCTCCCGAATAGTGGGTGTCATCATAAAACCAAGGCGCCTGCCTAAAGGACGGCCAGGGCTGCGCTGTAATCGGGTTCGTTTTTGATATCGTCCACCATTTGGGCGTGAATCACCGTATTATTTTCATCCAGCACAATAACGGCCCGGGCGGCAAGGCCCTTCAAAGGCCCGTCTATCATCAGAAGCCCATGGGTTGCGGCAAATTCAGGGTTGCGGAACAAGGAGCCTGTTACCACATCCTTTATGCCTTCAGCCCCGCAGAACCGCTTTAGGGCAAAGGGAAGGTCAAAGGAAAGGCAGATAACCTGGGTATTTTTCAGTTCCGATGCCTTTTTATTAAAGGTCCGGACCGAGGTGGCGCAGATATCAGTATCAATACTGGGGAAGATGTTTAAGATTTTTCGTTTGCCTTTGAAGTCGTCCAGGGAAATGACGGACAGATCCTGTTTGACTGCCGTCAGTTCATTGATGCTGCTTTTTTTTCCGGGGAATTCACCTGATAGGTTTACCGGGTTTCCGGCAAGTTTTGTCTCGGCCATGGGATGTCTCCTTTTTTAAGGGTTGAAGGATTTACGCTTCTTTTTATTATACTAATGGCTTGACCGTTTTTTTCAAGTCATAGATTATCAGAATCGCTTTTTCAGGAGACTATGAACCGTAACAAGGAAAGGAACCCTTCCTGTTTTTATTCCATGTGTGCTTTGGCTGTCAGAAGCGCCAGGTCTTTATCCTTTGTAAACAGATGCCATTTCATTTCTGATGAATGAATGCCTGCTTTCTTGTCTTGACCTCTGCTGTAATACCAGCGTCCAAATCGTTCGACCGTGGAAAAGGGATGATTTTCCGCACAAAAGTATCCGCAAGGCTTATACTCTTCAAAAAAAAGAATTTCATCCGGATCATTATCATACGAAATATCCGCCGGTAATTTGATGTGCGACACATCAATTTTCTCTGCCGTTTTTTTATCCAGCCACGTTGAAATTTTCATTGGGTCTCCTTTAAAAAAATGCGAAAAGAATTTCTTCTATTCCCCCGGAATCTTGTCCTAAAACGAAACGGCCAGGGTCAGGGAGCCGATGGTCTGGCCTTCTTTCTGTCCCTCAAACTGTTCGGTTCTGAAAAGATGCCGGTAGGTCAGTTTGAACATGTTAATGCTGAAGGAAGCCCCCAGGGAAAGGTCCGCCACCAGAGGTTCTTTTTCAACACTCGGGCCGTCCCGCCAGGTGTTACCGTCAAGAAATATGTCACGCAATACCGCCTCCACCTGGGAGCTGATAAATATATGAGCCCCCAGTGAGGTTATGCCGGATTTTGAACCTTCGATAACCGGCGCACTGACCCCGGCTCCGGCGCGGATCACATCGGACCCGAAATCTTGTGGAATGTTATACCCGAAACGAATTTCTCCTCCGGCGCTGGTGGATGTCCTGACATTTCCCAGGGTCAATCCGGCCCGGGAAATCAGATCATAACTCAAAACGTCAAATATTTCCATACTGTGCAGCCGCCATTTGCGTTGCCAGGACAACCGGACTGCCGGTTCATTCTCAAGCTGGTTATCCCACCCTTTGGCAGTGGAAATGTCCCTTAACTCATGAACCGTGTTCTGAGCCCATTCAGCTTTGGAAGCGGGCCCGACAACACCCACGACGATTTCAAGGGTGTCCAGTTTGAGATGGGTTTTGCTGTGCAGGGCCAGTCCGCCATAAAGGAAACCGGCATACGGCCTGTCGTTTTCAAGCAGTGTGGTGACCTGGGTGTCTGAAGGCGTATAGATCTGCTGTCCGAATATAACACCGACATTATGAATGCTTGCCGGATTACCGGAAAAAGGAATGGCCTTGATCGTCGGGATGGACCATTTCGGAAGCCGTTTGTCATCGTCATACTGTTTCAAATCCTTTGAAAGCCAGGTCATCTGGAAGGCATTGGTATAGTACTCATCCGTGCCGCCGAACAAATCATTTTCATAAAACAACTGAAGGGTTTGAAGTTCAGAGGGGTCTATAGGCCATGCACGGGCCGGAAAAAAAACGGCACAGGTAATGAGGCACATATACCAAAAGCATTGAATGATCATACAGGTTCTTTTTTTGCTTAAATATTGGAATTTCATTACATCAACCACCTTTTTTTCATAAGCCGGTAGGCCATGAAAAAGGTTAATAGTCCGACGAAAAACAAATAGATCCATGCCGAAAACAGGGATGTTATCCCGGTATCCTCCAGCAGGATGGACTTGACGGATTCAAAAAACGGGTATGAGGGTAAAAAGGGTGCCACAGTTGATAATTTTTGTGAAAAATCAGATAGGGCCGATGGAAGCAGATGGGGCAGATAGAAAATAACCCCCAGGGTTCGGGCAGAAGCCTGGTTGCGGCATAAAAACCCCAGAAAAATACCGTAGGAACTGAAACAGAAACTGCCGACGCCGATAAAGGCGAAATATGCCAAGGCATTTCCAAAATCAAATCCGCCCATGAGATGAAGGAACAGGACTGCGATAAAAATTAAAATCATGCCCAGAAACAATTTGGCCGTGAGCCACTCTATTTCCCGCATGGGCGTCTGCAAAAGCGCCAGGAGTATCTTCTTCTCCTTTTCTTCGGCAATTTGCGCAGGCATGATAATGAAACTTACCAGCAAAGCCAGCATGAGTATCCAGGTCGGCAGGGTTTGTTGCTGAATCCCGCCTTCCTGAAGCGGTTGAATATCGGAAATCCAGTTCATATCATGCCCTTCCACTGCTTTTTGCAGGGCTGAAAAGCCCTCCACGATTGAAAGGGATAAAACAGATTCTTTTTTTAAAACCACCAGGACCAGGCCGGTTTTTTCGTTTTCAGGCCTTAACAGCAGACCGTCGATTTTTTTTTCCTTTAACTGTTTTTTCCCTTCCTCTTCATTGGAAACCCAAAGAACCGTAAACAGGG
>JAABTB010000324.1 GCA_011390085.1 Desulfobacula sp. | reverse complement strand
CGAAAGGGCCAACCCGTTCATTATCAGGGATTTTTCAAGATGCATTCTTTGCGGCCGATGCGTCAAGGCCTGCCGGGAAATCCAGGTCAACAACGCCATTGAATTCGGATATGCAGGAGATGACCTCAAGATAATTGCAAAAAATGATGCCACATTAAAAAACTCTGACTGTGTTTTCTGTGGAGAATGCCTTCAAGTCTGCCCGGTCGGCGCCCTGGTGCCGGATAAGGCCTTCAGGGACCACCGATTTAAAGATACCCGAAAAATCAGAACCACCTGCTCTTTCTGCGGTGTGGGATGCCAGATGGATGTCTTTGTCCAGGAGAATAAGATTGTCAAGATCGACGGCGCCGACACCGATCTTCCCCCGAACCACGCCGGCCTTTGCGTCAAAGGCCGGTTCGGATACGAATTTGTTGCCTCACCGGAACGTCTGACCCGGCCCTTGATCAAAAAAGACGGAAAACAGGTGGAAGCCTCCTGGGATGAAGCCCTAGATCTTGTGGCCCGGACACTATCCGCCATTAAATCGGAATCCGGCCCTGACAGCATCGGGGTGCTGACCTCTGCCCGGACCACCAATGAAGACAATTATATTGCCCAGAAATTTACCCGGGCCGTGCTGAAAACCAACAATATCGACCATTGCGCCCGGCTGTGACACAGCTCCACCGTAGCCGGTCTGGCTGCAGCCTTTGGAAGCGGTGCAATGACCAATACCATTGCCGATATTGAAACTTCCGACCTGATCCTGGTGACGGGCTCCAATACCACGGAAAACCATCCGGTTCTTTCAAGCTTTGTCAAGCGGGCCACCCTGAAAGGCAAAAAGCTCTATATCATTGATCCGAGAAAAATCAAACTCACCGAATACGCCGACAAATGGCTCAGACCTCATCCCGGCACCGATATTGCCTGGATCAACGGGTTGATGCACATCATTATAAAAGAGGGGCTCCAGAACACTGCCTTTATAAAAGACCGGACAGAAAATTTTGAAGCCCTGAAAACCCTTGTTGAAACCTATACGCCGGAACATGTGGAAGCTGTTACAGGAATCAAGGCAGGGGATCTCATCGACGTCGCAAGAGCCTTTGCCAAAGCAGGGGCTGCATCCATTCTCTATTGCATGGGAATTACCCAGCACACCTGCGGTACGGATAATGTCAAATCCCTGGCCAATCTCTCCATGCTTTGCGGACACCTCGGAAAACCCGGCGGCGGGGTAAATCCCCTGCGGGGCCAGAACAATGTCCAAGGCGCCTGTGACATGGGCGGGCTGCCTAATGTGTTTACCGCCTATCAGTTGGTCACCAATGACGAGGCCAGAAACAATTATGAAAAAGCCTGGCGTGTAACAGGATTGTCCAAGACTCCAGGCCTGGCCGTTACCGAAATGGTTCAGCGAGCCTATGAAGGAAGCCTCAAAGCCCTTTTTATCATCGGTGAAAATCCCATGGTCTCCGACCCGGACCTGAACCATGCCCGAAAAGCATTTCAAAACCTGGATTTTTTGGTGGTTCAGGATATTTTCCAGACAGAAACGGCACAAATGGCGGATGTGGTGCTGCCGGCCTTCTGCTTTGCCGAAAAGGACGGGACCTTCACCAATACGGAACGGCGGGTTCAGCGGGTCAGAAAAGCCGTGGAAGCGCCGGGAGAAGCCCGGGAAGACTGGCGGATACTTTGCGATATAGCCGGGCGGATGGGATATGAAATGTCCTACGCGTCCAGCCATGATATTTTTAAGGAAATCGCCTCCCTAACCCCTTCCTATAAAGGCATCACCTGGGAAAGGATTGATAAGGTGGGTATCCATTGGCCCTGCCCCACCGAAATCCACGAGGGAACACCCATCCTGCATACCACCCAGTTTACCAGGGGAAGAGGGCTTTTCCATGCCATAGCCCATACCCCTCCTGCAGAACTGCCGGACAAGGAATATCCCCTTATCCTGACCACGGGCCGGGTGCTCTACCATTATCATACCGGGACCATGACCATGAAAACAAAAGGGTTAAACCTGCTTTCGCCTGAATGTTTCGTGGAGATTTCCGAATCAGATGCAAAGAAAATGGCTCTTGATACCGGTGCCATGGTCGATGTAACCTCCAGGAGAGGCAAAATCAAGGCAAAACTGAAGGTCTCTTCCAAAGCCGTGGAAGGAACCGTATTCATCCCCTTTCATTTTGCAGAAGCCGCGGCCAATGAACTGACCAACGCAAAACTGGATCCAACGGCCAAAATTCCGGAATTCAAGGTGTGTGCGATTAAGATTGAGGCGGTCTAGAAATCTCTGAATTTTGAATTTCTGATTCCAGCAGGGCCAGAACCCTTAAAAAGTCCTCCGGCAATTCAGCCTTGAACTCCATCCTCTGGCCGGAATAGGGGTGTCTGAAGGAAAGACGGTGGGAATGAAGCATCTGTCTTGGTGCCATGCTTTTTTTTTTCCTGAATCTTCCGGGTTGATACACCAAGTCCCCCAAAAGGGGATGATCCATTTCATAAAAATGAACCCGGATCTGATGGGTTCTCCCTGTTTTTAAAGCGATTTCCACCAGGCAGGCTTCTTTAAAGCGCTTTTGAACTTTCCAGAGGGTGAGGGCGGGTTTCCCCGTCTCATAATTAACGGCCATCAGCTTTCTTTTTACAGGGTGACGGCCAATGGGAAGGTTGATTTCCCCCCGGTCTTCCTGCAGGTTCCCCGTCACCAGGGCTAGATAATTTTTCTCAACCCTGCGCTCCCTGAATTCTTTTTGCAGAAAGCATAGGGCCTGGTCTGTTTTGGCAATTACCATGAGACCGCTGGTATCTTTGTCCAGGCGGTGAACAATACCGGCCCTGTTTTTTTCCTCACCAATATCCCGGATATCCGGGTTATGGTGCAATAATGCATTGACAAGGGTTCCCGTAAGATTTCCAGGGGCAGGATGCACCACCATTCCTGCTTTTTTATGGATCACCAGGAGGTGTTCATCTTCAAAAACAATATCCGTGGGAATATCTTCGGGTAGAACCTCAACCTCAAGCATAAATTCAGGAATATGGCCGGTGAGGAGGTCCCCGGGCTTAACCCGGTATCCGGGCTTTTTTGTTTTGTTGTTGACAAGGATTTCACCCGCCGTCACCAGTGCTGCGGCCCGGCTCCGTGTAAGAGTCTTGTCAAGGGCACAGAGAAAGGTGTCAAGCCTTGTATTGTCGA
>JAABTB010000323.1 GCA_011390085.1 Desulfobacula sp. | reverse complement strand
GCAAGGTGTTCATGGTCAAGATCTCTTACAACCAGAAGCCCTATCGCCGCCTCATGATGGAGACCTGGGGCGCCAAATGTACGGCCAGCCCCAGCAATGAAACCGCCGCCGGACGGTCCATCCTGGAAAAAACTCCGGATTCGCCGGGCAGCCTCGGCATGGCCATCAGCGAAGCCGTTGAAGTGGCCGTGGGCGATAAAGACACCAAATACGCCCTGGGCTCTGTGCTCAACCATGTCATGATCCATCAGAGCATCATCGGCCTGGAGGCTCAGAAACAAATGAAAATGGCCGGGGATTATCCGGACGTCATCATCGGCAGCGCCGGCGGAGGCAGCAATTTCGCAGGTCTTGCCATGCCCTTTGCGCGGGATAAGATAGACGGCAAAAATATTGATATTATTGCTGTTGAGCCCACTTCCTGCCCCACCCTGACCCGGGGACCCTTTGCCTATGATTTCGGCGACACCGTCCAGATGACG
>JAABTB010000322.1 GCA_011390085.1 Desulfobacula sp. | reverse complement strand
TTTTGCCCATGCATTCCCTGGGCCATAATTTTGTACCGGCCCCTATCCATGCCGGTGGCTTGAGATATCACGGCATGGCGCCCATTGTGAGCCAGCTCGTCCTGGACGGCATTATCCGGCCCATGGCTGTGCATCAGATGGAAACCTTCAATGCCGGCGTGACCTTTGCCCGGTCTGAAGGGTATATTTCGGCCCCGGAATGCAACCATGCCGTGGCTGCCACCATCCGTGAGGCCCTCAAAGCCAAGGAAGAGGGAAAGGAAAAAGTCATCCTCTTCAACTGGAGCGGCCATGGCCTTGTGGATCTGGGCGCCTATGAAAATTTCTTCAGGGGAAAACTATCTGACCATGATCTTCCCCAGTCGGAGATTGATGCAGCCTTGAAGGATCTTGAATCCTTGCCCAAACCCAGACAAGCAAAAAAATAAACCCGTGCAAAACAGCCCGGAATCTGCCGACGACATACCAGGCCGGTTCCGGGTTTCTTTTTCAACCCCGAAAATAAAGCAGTAAGGAAAATACCCATGGGAAATAGAATTCATAATTTTAATGCCGGACCTGCCGCCCTGCCTTTGCCTGTTCTTGAAGAAATCCGGGATTCGTTCTTAAATTTCAACGGCAGCGGCATGTCCATCACGGAAATCAGCCACCGGTCCAAAGGGTTTGAAGATGTTCTCAATGATGCCGTTGCGCGGACAAAAAGGCTTTTAAAACTCAACGACAATTACGAAGTCCTCTTTCTCCAGGGCGGGGCCAGTCTTCAATTCTGCATGATCCCTTTAAATTTTCTCGCCGACGGCGGAACTGCGGATTATGTCAATACCGGCACCTGGGCTGCCAAGGCCCTGAAAGAAGCCCAAATCCAGAACAAACCCGTCAAGACGGCGGCCTCTTCCGAAGACAAAAATTTCTGCTATATCCCCCGGAATATTACCTTTAACAAGGATGCGGTCTATGTGCACCTGACCTCCAACAATACCATCAAAGGCACCCAGTGGGCCTCCCTTCCCGATACGGGCAAGATCCCCATGGTCATTGACATGAGTTCGGACATCATGTCCCGGCCTGTGGATATGGAGCACGTCGGCATGATCTATGCCGGGGCCCAGAAAAACATCGGCCCGGCCGGCGCCTGCATGGTCATTATCCGCAAAGACCTTCTGGACCTCTGCCCGGGAAATATCCCCACCATGCTCAACTACAAGACCTTTGCCGAGAAGAATTCCATGTACAATACCCCGCCCTGTTTCGGTATCTATACCATTCAACTGGTCTTAAAATGGCTGGAGGAAACCATTGGCGGTCTTGAAAAAATGGATGCCCTGAACCGGCAGAAGGCGGACTTGCTCTATTCGTTCATGGACAATTCAGGCTTTTACAACGCCACGGCCGACAAAGACTCCCGGTCCCTCATGAATGTCACCTTCCGGCTGCCTTCCGAAGACCTTGAAAAAGAGTTTATCGCCAAAGCCGCAGAGAATCACCTGGGCGGCCTGAAAGGGCACCGCAGCGTCGGCGGTTGCCGGGCCTCCATTTACAATGCCACGGGCCTCAATGCTGTCAGTGATCTTGTCGCCTTTATGAAGGAGTTTCAAAAGAAATCCTGAAACCGGCTCCCTGCCTTCCTGGCGACGGGTGACCTGAAAAATTCCCTGCCGCCGGGGAAATTCCTGCGGCAGGGGGGAAATGCTTATTTTACGCTGTCCATGGCTTTTTTGAAGCCGTCCAGGGACCCGGCAATGGTTTTATCCGGCACGGCATAGGAGAGTCTGAAATGGCCGGGACCACCGAATCCGGTTCCGGGAACGGCCAGAATCTTGTTTTCCTGCAAGATTTTGACAAATTTGAAATCATCCTGGATAGGACTTTTGGGAAACAGGTAAAAAGCCCCTTCGGGCACATCAAATTCATAGCCTGCGGCTTGAAGTCCTTCACAGAACATATCCCGGCGTCTTTTGTAAATCCCGATATCCACGGTAACGCCTTGAAGCTCACCCACCACCTGCTGGAACAGGGCCGGGGCATTGACATACATCATGGTATTGGTGACTCCGGCGGCGCCTGCGATAACGGCGGCATCCTCGGCCTTGGGATGCACGGCCAGGTATCCGATTCTTTCCCCGGCCAGGGACAATTCCTTGGAATAGGAGGTCAGCACAATAGTGTGGGGGTACATGTCAAACATGCAGGGCACTTCCACCCCATAGGCGATCTTCCGGTAAGGTTCATCGGAAACAAGATAGATCCGTTTTCCGAATTTTTGGCTGGCCCGGTCCAATAGGGCGCCGAGTTCCATGAGTTCTTTTTTATGATAGATCACGCCCGTGGGGTTATTGGGAGAATTGATGAGCATGACCCGGGTATTGGCGGTGATGGCCTTTTCAAGGGCCGCAAGATCCAGGTGAAAATCCGGAAAAGAGGCCACCGGCTTCAGGTTTGCCCCGGCCACAAAGGCATACTGGTGATACCCGACAAAATAAGGGGCCGGCACCAGAATGTCTTCCCCCGGATTCATCAGGGCCCGCAGGATATCATTCAGGGCCCCGGCCGCACCAGCCGTCATGACAATGAGGTCCTGGGTCAGGCCCACCTTGTATTCTTTGTTCAGGTAGTCGGCCACGGCCTTTCTCACATGGGGATAACCGGTATTGGGCATATACCCGTGGGAAGTAGCCGGGTTGTTGATCAATTTGATCAGGGTGTCGTTCACCACAGCCGGCGGGGG
>JAABTB010000321.1 GCA_011390085.1 Desulfobacula sp. | reverse complement strand
TATTTAACCTTAACGGAAAGGAAACACAATGGACGTCAATGTCGTCAATCTAAAGGAAAAGGCCGCCCTGATCACAGAGCTTCATGCGTATAAGCGCATTGCAGGAATGAATGATTATGATTTCAAGCTGGTCAAGGCCAGGCGGGAATTTGTCTGGCACCGGCACCCGGATACGGATGAGGTATTTTATGCCGTGGAAGGCGGGTTTGAGATTCACCTGAGAGAAAAAATCCTGTCCCTGAAGGAAGGGGACCTGGTGGTCATTCCGAAAAATGTGGAACACAAACCGGTCTGCAAAGATCTTTGCACAGTGCTCCTCATCGAACCCAGAGGCACCCTGAACACCGGGGATGCCGGCGGAGCCCTGACCGACACCCTTCTTGAAGACATCTAAATCTTCCTGAAACCCGACCCTTTAAGAATAATCATTGGCATCCGGCACTGGTTCTGATATTAAACAAACTCATCCTTGAATGAAAAAAAGAGTGCCATGAATATATTGGAATTAACCCTGAAGGAACTGACCGGTTTTTTCAGAG
This sequence comes from Desulfobacula sp., assembly GCA_011390085.1. Lineage (GTDB taxonomy): Bacteria > Desulfobacterota > Desulfobacteria > Desulfobacterales > Desulfobacteraceae > Desulfobacula. The sequence continues at coordinate 2,689 of JAABTB010000321.1, read as the reverse complement.
CAAAATTCGGCAAAGGATTGTTTCATGCGGCCGCCCTTTACCGGCAGATATACAAGACCGGGAGCCCGGATATTCTGGGCCTCCCGGAATTTGCCGCTTCCCGGGCCTTTGCAAAAAAGCTTGAAAAACGCCTCATCCTTGCCCCCGGACAGGTCCTGTCCACCTTCAGGGAAAAGGATCTGGTCAAATTTATCACAAGGCTGTCCGACGGCCTGAAAATAGAATCTGTGCTCATTCCCATGACCGGCCGCAATACCCTTTGTGTTTCCAGCCAGGCCGGGTGCAGGATGGGATGCAGGTTCTGCGAAACCGGCCGGACAGGCCTGAAGCGAAACCTTTCGGTCTCCGAAATCATTGGCCAGGTGTTCAATGCACGGTTTGCTCTGGGCGAAAACATTAAAAATATCGTTTTTATGGGAATGGGCGAACCCTTTGATAATTTTGACAATGTCATCTCCGCCGTTCGGATCATGAATGAACAGAAGGGGTTTGATATCGCCCTGCGGCATATCACCGTATCCACTTCCGGGCTGGTCGGCGGCATCGAAGCCCTGGGCCGCCTGAACATGAAGGGGCTGAGACTGGCCGTATCCGTCAATTCAGCAGATGATAAAACCCGCTCCTTTTTAATGCCGGTCAATCATGCCCATTCCCTCCGGTCACTGAAAACGGCATTAAAAAATTTTCCCCTGACCCGGCGCGAATGTTTTCTGTTTGAATATATTCTCATAAAGGGCTTGAATGATTCCGAAAGCGATGCAATAAAGCTGGCAGAATATATACATCCCTTGCCGGTGAGGCTGAACCTGATCCCTTTAAATCCCGTCACGGGATTTAATTATGAGTCCCCTAGTGACGATGATATGCAAAGATTCGCTGAGATCCTGGCAGGCCAGGGGATATTTGTGATCAAGCGATGGAGCAAGGGCCGCTCCGTTGCCGCGGGATGCGGGCAACTGGGCCTGGCATGTTAACCGTGTTAAAGGAATTGGTCGCTATGAAACGAGCGCTCAACCATACAAAAAGCAACCGGGCCGATAAAGGGCAAGAGGTAGCACATGGCGTATACTGAGGAAAGAAACAGGGCCGGCGAATATCTGAGACTGGCCCTAACCTACATTTCAAAATACAATCTACCGGCCAACCCGGTGAATTATACGGTCTGGTATGAATATGTTTCCGGAAAGAACATAAAGCTGAAAAAGGCTATTGATAATTCCCTTGACGCTGAACAGCCCATCAATGCCGACAATGTGGAAAACCTTTACCAGAAATATGTGGCCGACGGGGACAGGCTTGTGGTCAGCAAGCTGTTGACCAAGATTGCCCTGATGCTTAAAGATATCACCGGCCATATTCTCGAAACCGAAGTGGATCTGGCCAGCCACGGCCAAAACCTCAGCGATATGGCCCATCAGGTCGGTGAAGCCCGGGATTATCATGAAATCAAGACCATTGTGGACCAGATGATCCTTGAAACAAAAGATCTGGTGGATTCCGGCAAACGGCTTCAAACCCGGATGAAAATATCCACCGACGACTTAAAACTATTGCAGCAGGAACTGGAAAAATCCCAGCAGGAAGCACAGACCGATTCCTTAACCTCTCTTTTCAACAAACGGGGCTTCGAAAAGCGCTTTGAGCTGGAAAGAATCAGGGCAAAGCAGAATGAACTCCCTTTTTCCATCATCATGGTGGATATCGACTATTTTAAAAAAGTCAATGATACCTATGGCCATCTTGTGGGAGACAGTCTCTTAAAAAGCATTGCCAATCTGCTGAAAAGCCATTTGAGGAAAAATGATATTGCTTCCCGCTACGGGGGAGAAGAATTCCTCATTCTCCTGCCGGAAACCGAAATTGACGGGGCAACGGCCGTGGCCCAGAAAATAAGGGATACCCTGGCCAAAAAGGAATGGAAGCTGAAAGAAACAGGGGAATCCATGGGAAGGGTAACCGTTTCCATGGGCATAGCGCTGTACAGGCTCAATGAACCGGAAGAGGCCCTGATCAAACGGGCCGACGACGCTCTTTCCCTTGCCAAGAACAACGGCCGGGACCGGATCATCACCCAGGATGAAAAAAAGTGGTTGCCTTCCTGAATGCCCGCAAAGGCGGTATGATCTGGATCTGGCTGGACAATTCCGGAGAGGCGGTGAGGCATCAAACCAGGGTATGGGCAATTTCGCCCAGCCGTATGACCCCCTGTTGGATTTCATCGCTCCAGCGGGAGGCATTCAAACGGATATAGTTTTTATATCGCCGGGTGGCTGAGAAAAGATAACCCGGCGACAGGGTGATGCCGACCTGGAGGGCCAGCTTGTATAAGATAAGGGAGTCAATGGCTTCGGGCATCTGTATCCAGAGGACATACCCGCCGGCCGGTCTTGATACCCGTGTTCCTTCCGGAAAATGACGGGTAACGGCTTCATACATGTTCGATATATTGCAGGCATAGGCCCGCCTCACCTTTCTCATATGGGATTCATAGCCCCCCGACTGAAGATATTCCGCCAGGGCCATCTGGGGAAGGGTAGCCGTGGCCACGCTGGACGTAAATTTGAGCCATTCGATTTTGGGCTGATACCGGCCCGCCGCCACCCAGCCCACCCGGTATCCGGGGCAGAGGGTTTTGGAAAAGGAAGAACACAACAGAACAAGCCCTTTTTTATCATAGGCCTTGCATACC
>JAABTB010000320.1 GCA_011390085.1 Desulfobacula sp. | reverse complement strand
GGGCAGGGGATCAAAAGAGACGGTCCCACCCTGAGAAAGATTGGTTTTAAAATTATCCGGGCCTCCGATCCGCCAGAAGGCCAACCTTATTTTCTTACCAATAATGATGATTCTCATATCCCTGTCAATGGGCAGATATTCCTGGATATAGGCAGGACTGTGGTGTTTAAGATAAACAGCAAGTTCTTCCCTGTTGTGTATCAGAAAAACACCCTTGCCTCTGGCAGACCCTCTGGCTTTTTTGGCGACAAAGGGGAAAGAAAAATAATCCAAAATGGTTTTTTTCTGTTTTTCCCCGTAAAAAACCCTGGTTTTAGGGTGGGGTATACTGAGCATGTGGAAGATGGCCGTCTGTTTTATCTTGTCCATGGCAAATTTATAGGTATGAAAACTGGGAAAGGTCGATTTTCCCATGGCATTAAAGAGATCTGCATAAAAGGCGGTGGGGTAATAGATTTTTTCTGCTGTCAGGATCAGTCTTTGTTCTTCGGCGGAATAGTCCGTGAAAATAGGCTTGAGCCCCAGGGTATGGATGGAAGGGATTCTCCTTAATCTTGCCCCCAGGGCAATGGGTTTGATGTCCAAGGCCGATTCCTTATTTGATCCAGGATTTGATCAGTTTGGGTTGTGGCGGGAATTCCCAGAAGGCATTGACACCTGCCCGGTCCAGTTCTTTTTGGAGAAGAGCCTTATCCAGGTTCTTTTGAAGGGCGGAAATGATGACAGGAACGTCTTGTGTTGAATAAAGGCCTCTGACTTCTGCGGCAAGGTCCATCCCGGTCATGTCATTGAGAAACAGATCGCAGATGACGGTAGCGGGTTTTTGGGAAACCATGGCCTCAAAGGCATCCTGGGGCCGGCGAAAGGTCAGGCTTGATGCACCCGATGTGTAAAGCAGCTTGCAATAGGTGTTCAGGATGGATTCAGATGAACTGATGACAATGACCCTGTCCTTATCCTGGCCGGCCCTTTCTTCCCTGATGACCCTGTATTTTCTTGCAGTGGATTTCAGATTTCTGTTTTCCAGGATTCCAATGAAGGCGTCCAGGACCTGAACCGGGGCTGTCCGGGTCAGATAATTGGAGGCCATATAGGAGAATGTGTCTGAAACCATCAGATATTCAATGAGATGTTTGGCCCGGGCGTCTAAAATGGTTTCGGCCAGGGCTTCCCCTTTTTTAGTCCCGGATTCGATTTTGTTTTTGATCTCGGCACATACCAGATCCGACAGGTTTTTATCCAGAACCTTTACAGCGGCCAGACGGACCGGCAGGCAAGGGTCTGAGATGCCTTGAATCAGCAATGCAGCGGATTCAAGTTCCGGAAAAGATTCAAGAGCAGTGTAGACTGCAAACCTGATGCTATCCTCTGTTTCTTTCCGACTGAGAAGGGAAAAAAGATGGCCCACCGCTTCCACGGGAATGGTCCGCGAAATCAGGCGAAGGATATTGATCGTCACATCATGGTCCAGGTTTTTTTTCAAATATTTCGCAAGGATGGAAGAAAGTTTGGATCCTTTTTCAGAAAGGGTGATAAAGGCTTTGAATCTTTGGTTGACATCGGCCGATGAAAGCTGTTTAAGACCGGTCTCAATATCATTGGAAACCGGGTCAGGGTCAAAAGGCTTTTTAACGGTATGTTTGAGCTTCAGAATCTCAAGGGTATCCAGGATATTCTGGTCACATTTTTCAGTTTTTGACGCCTGCTCAAGCAATTCACAGGCCTTTGGTGTTCCGATCCGCTCAAGGGCCTTGACAGCTTCTGCTTTTAAAATCGGGTCATCATAAAAAATAAATTCCGCAATATCATCGGTCATGTTCTCCATCTGAAATTTTCCGGCCGCGCGGAGGATCTTGTTTAAAAGATCCTTATCCGTTTCATTGGTCAGAATATGCTTTAAAAGGGGGCAGAGATTGGAAGCTGTTTTCGGGTCGGCGGCTTTCAGTAAAATCAGGACAAAGTGAAACTCAAGATGGGCCCGGTCCGTGATCAGCCGAACCAGCCGGTCGTGCATATCCGGATCATGGCGGGTTTCAGAAAATAAAAAGGATAAAAGCACAAAGGCGGTCTTGTCCGATGCCAGGGCAAGGATTTCAAGCGCTTCTTTTTTCTCGGGATCCGGCCTTGAAGCCATCCGGGAAAGAAGGGATTGCGCCTGTTCGATGTTTCCGGTTTTGACGCTTTTTTTCAGGCTCCGGATATAGTCATCCATGATGATCTTTCCTTCATTTTTTCCGGCATTTTTTCCGGAATCCGTCCGGATTTTGCTTCTGCCAGCGCCAGGTGTCCCTGCACATATCATTGAGTGATTTCTGGGCTTTCCAGCCCAGTTCATCAAGGGCTTTTGAAGGATCGGCCCAGCAGGCGGCAACATCTCCGGCGCGCCTTGGACCGATTTTATAAGGGATTTTTTTCCCGCCGGCGTCTTCAAATCCCTTGATCATGTCAAGGACCGAATACCCCTGGCCCGTGCCGAGGTTATACGTAACGATACCCGGCCGGGTAAAGAGTTTGGGAAGAGTTTTGATATGGCCCAGGGCAAGATCGACCACATGGATAAAATCCCGGACCCCGGTTCCGTCCGGGGTCGGATAATCATTGCCGAAGACATTGACTTCGGGCAGGGAGCCTACGGCCACCCTGGAAATATAAGGCATCAGATTGTTGGGAATCCCAGCCGGGTCTTCTCCGATGTCACCGCTTGAATGGGCTCCCACAGGGTTGAAATATCTCAGGAGGGCAATATTCCAGGTTTCATCGGAACGGTAGAGATCCTTCAGAATTTCTTCGATCATGAGCTTTGTCCGGCCATAGGGGTTGGTGGCAGACAGGGGGAAATCTTCTTTAATGGGAAGGGAGGCAGGATCTCCGTAGACCGTTGCAGAGGACGAAAACACAAGATTTTTCACCCCAGCCTCACTCATGACCTCAAGAAGGTTTAAGGTGCCGGTAATATTGTTATGAAAATATTTCAAAGGAATGAGAACTGATTCCCCGACTGCTTTCAGTCCGGCAAAATGAATGACGGCATCAATCTGATGATCCTCAAAAACGGCGGTTGTCGCTTTTTTATCCAGGAGATCGGTTTTGTAAAAATCAAGGGGCCGCCCCGTAATCCGCCTGACCCGGTTCAAAGATTCTTCCGAGCTGTTGGAAAGATTGTCAAGGACAACAACCTCATAATCTTCATTTAAGAGTTCAACACAGGTGTGACTTCCGATATACCCTGCTCCGCCGGTAACCAGAATTTTCATAGATAGTCCTCATA
>JAABTB010000319.1 GCA_011390085.1 Desulfobacula sp. | reverse complement strand
TGGGGGGAACCTGATTAATGCCGTGCCTTCCGCCGACGGCGCCATTCCCATGATCGCACTGGACGGGATCGCCCTGATCCAGGGGCCGTCCGGGGAACGCTCCGTGGCAGTCAAGGATCTTTTTATCGAACCCTATAAAACCGTTCTGAAACCGGGGGAGATCCTGAAAAAGATCACCATCCCGGCCCAGGCTCCCCGCACCGGCAGCGCCTATATTAAATTCGGCCGGCGAGCCGCCATGGAACTGCCCCTCATCGGCATCGGGGTGCTGTTAAGCCTGGAAGAAGATCTTGAAACCTGCGCCAAGGCCAGGATTGTCCTGGGTGTGGCCGGACCCACGCCCATGAGGGCCTATGAAGCGGAAAAGCTTCTGGCAGGCCAACGGATCACGGAAGATATCCTAAGGCAGGCCGGGGAAAAAGCAGCCGATGAATCCAAAGTCCGGGACAGCGTCCGGGGATCGGCCTGGCACCGGAAGGAAATGATCCGGGTCCAGGTCCGGCGCATGGGCCTTAAATGTATGGACATCATAAAGAATAACCGTTAGGAGAAACCATGACGACAAAGATATCTTTTATATTAAACGGAGACCGGATCTCATACGAGATCAAGGACCACTGGACCCTGCTCCATCTGCTTCGGGAAGAAATGGGGCTCATCGGCACAAAGGAAGGGTGCGGCAATGGGGAATGCGGTGCCTGCACCGTGATTGTGGACAAGCTTGCCGTCAATTCCTGCCTGTACCTGGCGGTTGATGCAGACGGAAAAACCATAGACACCATCGAAGGCCTTGCCTCCACCGACGGGACCCTGCATCCTCTGCAGCAGTCTTTTGTGGATAACGGCGGCATCCAGTGCGGGTTCTGCTCGCCGGGCATGATCATGAGTTCCAAGGCCCTTCTGGATGAAAATCCAAATGCAACCGAAGATGAGGTCAAGCATGCCCTGGCCGGAAACATCTGCCGCTGCACAGGCTATGTGCAGATCCTGGAATCTGTGGAACTGGCCAAACGACACATGTCAGGGGGAGGTCAATCATGAATGCATTAAAAGAACTCAATGTGGTGGGAAAACGGATTCCCAAGCTCGATGCGGCCAAAAAGGCCATGGGAAGAGCCGAATATATCCAGGACATCAAACTGCCGGGTATGGTTTACGGAAAAATCCTTTACAGCAAATACGCCCATGCCAATATCGTCAAAATGGACACCTCCAGAGCCAAGGCCCTTCCCGGTGTTCTCTGTGTGCTGACCGGGGACGACGTGCCGAAAAAAATGCGAATGGGATTTTACAAGGACAACCCGCCCCTCAAAAAAGGCAAGGTCTGTGCGTTCAGGGATGAAGTCGCGGCTGTGGCCGCCATCAGCCCCGAAATCGCCAAAAAGGCCCTGGATATGATCGAAATCCAGTACGAGGAGCTGCCCGGCATTTTTGATCCGGAAAAAGCCATGGAACCGGATTCACCCCTGGTTCACGACTATCACAAGACCAATGTGCTGAACCTTCCCTGGAAACTGCATTACGGAGATGTGGAAAAGGCTGAAAAAGAATCCGCCTTTGTGGTGGAAGAACGGTTCACCACCCAATGGGTTTCCCATTGCTGCCTGGGCACCAGCGGCGCCATTGCGCTCTTTGATTCGAGCGACAACCTGACCATTTACACCAATACCCAGATTCCCTCCCTGGCCCAGAAGGATTTTTTAGAATCCCTCAAGGCCATGGGTCTTGAAAATAAAAGGGCCAGGGTGATCAAACCCATCATCGGCGGCGGATTCGGCTCCAAGCTGGATACCTATGCCTATGAACATATTGCCATTCTCCTGGCCCATGCCTGCCGCCGGCCCGTCAAAATCCTGTTTGACCGGGTCGAGGAATTCAAGGCCGTCTCTACCCGCCAGCCCACGATCATTTATATCAAACAGGGCTGTGACAAAAACGGCAAACTCACCTTCCGGGACATGAGAATGGTCCTGGACAACGGAGCTTACACCTCCTGGGGCGCCACCACGCCCTCGGTCATGATGATGCCCATCACCTCCCTTTACCGGGTGGAAAACGTCCGGTACGAGGCTAAATGTGTCTATACCAACAATACCTATTCCCAGGCCATGAGGGGCTACGGCAATCCTCAGGCCACATTTGCCATTGAATCCACCATCGATATGCTGGCGGAAAAAGCCGGGATCGATAGGGTAGAGATGCGGCGTATGAATAGGAACCAGCCGGGAGACCTTACTCCCCAGGGATTTAAAATCTCCAGTTGCGGGCTGTCCGAATGCATTGACGCCGTTGAAAAGGAAATGGACATCAATGGCCCCAGGGAAAAAGGCGTGGGCTACGGCATCGCCTCCCTCATCCATGTGGGTGGCGGGGCCAGGATTTATAAATCCGACGGCTGCGGCGCCATCCTGAAAATGGATGACTACGGCAAGGTGGATATCTTCACCGGCGGCACCGACATGGGCCAGGGCCTGGACAATATCACGGCCCAGATCGTGGCCGAGGAACTGGGCCTCCTGGTGGAAGACATCAATGTGGTGCATTCCGATACCGATGTCTGCCCCTGGGATGTGGGCGCCCATGCCAGCCGGTCCACCTTTGTGGCCGGCAATGCAGCCCTGGGTGCGGCAAAGAAAGTCAAGGCCGTCATCCTGGAAGAGGCTGCCAAAACCTTTGGGGTTTCCCCGGACCAGATCGTGATGAAAGCCAGGAACATATTTGTGGAAGGGGATGCCGAAAAAACCATGACCATTGACAAGCTCCTGCGAAAAGTCCATTTCTCACCCCAGGGCAAAATGCTCATGGCCGATTATTTCTACGACCCGGACAATGAAAACATGGGCAAGGACATGAAAGGCAATATGTCCGTCACCTATGCCTTTGGTGCCCACGGCGTCAAGGTCAGGGTGGATGAGGAAACCGGCAAGGTGGAAGTTCTGGACTATGTGGCGGCCCATGATGTGGGCAGGGCCATCAATCCCCTGCTTCTCGAAGGCCAGGTTTACGGCGGCGTGGTCATGGGTCTGGGCTATGCCCTCACCGAAGAGGTCGTAACCCGGGACGGAAAAAACATGAACGCCAATTTCAGGGACTACAAGCTTTTTACCGCCAAAGATGCCGTCAGGATCAAAGCCCCTGTGGTCGAAACCTATGATGAATACGGCCCCTTCGGAGCCAAGGGCATCGGAGAACCCGGATGTGTGCCCACGGCCCCGGCCGTTGCCAATGCCATTTACGATGCCGTGGGGGTGAGGATCACCACCCTTCCCATCACCCCGGAAAAAGTTCTGGCAGCCCTTAAG
>JAABTB010000318.1 GCA_011390085.1 Desulfobacula sp. | reverse complement strand
GAATACATAGTCTATAGATAATGATCCAAAAATGATTTCATAAATCATGTATTCGGGAATATGGTTTTAGATTATTCTTTTTTTAGAATATTCAGAGAAGCTTCAAATTCTTTAAAAAATTTGTCCTTCTCTTGCCAATTCGGTCCAAACCGCTGTTTAAAATAATTCCCAAACGTATCGAACAGCTTTTTCCAGATAGATTGACCTTCATTAAGAACCATTTCTTCTAAAAATTCCCTTAGTTGTGGTAATTTTTCCTTGGGAAGGAAAAATAAGGCTCCCAGTTTTATTGATTTTTTTAAGGCCTCCGGCGTTATGGCATGAGCGGAAAGCATGATCGTCGGAAAGCCTCTTGAAACAGAGGTTTTTAATAATTCGAAACCATTTACACCCATGATATCTAAAATTACAATGTCATAGGTATATCCTAAAAGATACTGGATTGCCGTTTCATAATTCTGCGCTTTATGAATAATACACATGTCCAATTCTTCTTCGACGGATTCCAGGATATCCGGTTCATCATCAACCGCCAGAACCAGCTTGTCTTTCAGTGGGCTTTCTTTTACCATTTTGAGTCTCCCGTTTTTTAGGATTTGTTTGATATTGAACTTGTTGCAAATGTTCTTTAGTTTTATCGGCAGGTATGGGTGAAGTCTATCTGGCTTTAATAAAGGCCGAATATGATGGCCCATCACATCGCTTTGTTTTTAGAGCCATTATTTTATCTGATATCACAGCTCTTGCGAGATGAAAAGTTGATTTTTATAAAAATTGAATCTTTATGTGTTGGAAAGCCGGTTTTTCAAAATGAGAATTAAAAATTTCAAACTGAAATATTTTTAAGCCGTTTTGCCTGAACCGATTTTTTAAGTTTTAGTCGTTCCAGTTGATTTTTATTTAGAAATCAAGTTGTTACATGTAAATTCAAAACAAAAATAGAACTGGCACGCACATTGCTATAGTTTAAATACTTGGCATGTACATCGCTTTGGGTGAAGTAAATCTAACAACAAGGAGGAGAATTGGGATGAAAAACGAGAAATCAGGCAGCACGGCAAAATTTTTAAAGGCTATGGGTTGGGTATTGGCCATCGTTTTGACCACTGGAATCAGTATGGGGCCGGTTTTCGCTGCCGACACGATTAAAATCGGATATATCAGCCCGCTGACCGGCAGTCACGCAGAATTTTCCGAATCTGATCCTTATATGATTACCAAAATAAAAGCCTTATTAAAAGACGGGCTGGTAATCAAAGGGAAAAAATATGCAGTGGAGATCCTTCAGAAAGACAGCCAGTCAAGCACGGATAGAGCCGCAACCCTGGCCGGGCAGCTAATTTTGAAAGACGATGTAGACCTGCTCCTTGTTCCGGACAGTTTGAGCTCGATTACGGCCGCTGATCAGGCAGAACTACTTGAGGTCCCAATGGTTTCAACAATGATGCCCTGGCAAGCCTGGATGTTTCCAAGAAAAGGAGATCCTGCCGTTGGTTTTAAATGGACATATCATTTTTTCTGGGGTCTGGAAGATGTGATGAAGTGTTATACAGATATGTGGACATCTGTACAAACCAATAAAATCGTGGGGGGGATGTATGCCAACAACCCATCCGGCCAGGCGTTTGCAGATAGGAAATTCGGGCTTCCCGCAGCAATTGCAAGTATCGGATATAAAGAGGTGGATGGAGGGGTATTTATCGAAGGCTCCCAGGACTATTCCCCTTATATCACCACATTTAAAAACGGGAATACGGATATCATCACCGGACTCTCTTATGTCCAGGATTGGGCCACTTTCTGGAGTCAGGCTGCCCAGCAGGGGTTGAAACCTAAGGTTGTTACCATGGCTGCCTGTCTTTTGTTTCCATCCGGTCTTGAGGTCTTGGGAGACCGCGGAGACGGTCTGACGACCGAGGTCTGGTGGAGCCCTGTCGTGCCCTATAAATCTTCTTTAACCGGGGAGACTGCCGCAGAGCTTGCGGCTTCCTATGAAAAAGAAAACAAGCGGCAGTGGACACAGCCCATCGGGTATGCTCATGCCATCTGGGAAATCGGTATCGAAGCGTTGAAAAGGGCGGGTGACCCGCATGATAAGGATGCTGTGCGCAAAGCCCTGGCCGAAATGAAAATGGATACCATTGTCGGTGCCATAAACTGGGTGGACACACCGATAAAAAATGTTTCTAAAACACTTCTCGTGGGCGGGCAATGGCGCCTGGGTGGTCAATACAAATATGAACTTCTGATTGTCAACAATAATGCAGCCCCTCAGATTCCGGTTCAAGCCAAATTGAAATTAATGACAGACCTCAAATAAAGAGGATGGGTATCAATGCTCAGGCTGGAAAATATTCATAAGACTTACGGCAGTTTAAAAGTCATACATGATCTTTCCTGTGAGCTGTCCCAGGGTGAGATGCTCGGTATCATCGGACCCAACGGAGCCGGTAAAACCACTCTTTTTTCCGCTATATCAGGACAGATTACGGTTGACAGGGGGAAGATCTTTTTCATGGAGAAAGATGTGACGAGCCTTCCAGCATTTAAGCGTTGCTCAGCGGGTATCGGCAGGACTTTTCAGATCCCCCGGCCCTTTCATGGGATGACCATTTTTGAGAATGCCCGGGTTGCAGCCAATTTCGGTGCCGGTTTGAGCGGGAAAAAAGCCGATGATTTTGCTATCCGGGCCATTGAACTCAGTGGCCTGGATGACCGGTTGAACACACCGTGCTCATCTTTGTCCCTGTTGGATAGAAAGCGGCTTGAACTGGCACGGGCATTATCAACAGATCCTAAACTGCTGTTACTTGACGAGATCGCCGGCGGGCTGATTGATAACGAAATCCAGGAATTGATCGGGATATTAAAAGTAATTCAAAAAAGAGGCATATCGATCATCTGGATTGAGCATATCGTACATGCGTTGACCTCCTGTGTGGATCGTCTGCTGGTGATTAATTTCGGTTCAAAGATAGCCGCCGGTGATCCCAACACGGTGATGGCCCTGCCCGAAGTGCATGAAATCTATATGGGGTTGGATGTGGAAAATGCTGATTGAGATTCAAGGGTTAAAAGCAGGATACGGAGAAATACAGGCTTTATTCGGAGTTGATTTGACTTTGGAAGAGGGAGCCACTCTTGCCCTGATTGGTGCCAATGGTGCCGGTAAAACAACTCTGCTTCGCTGCATTACCGGATTGATCAAGGCCAATGCCGGACAGATCCGCTACAATGGAAAGGATATAGCGGGATGCAAACCTCACGATATTGCAATGATGGGTATTGCCATGGTGCCTGAGGGACGAAGGCTTTTCCCATCCCTGACGGTTGAGGAAAATCTTAGAT
>JAABTB010000317.1 GCA_011390085.1 Desulfobacula sp. | reverse complement strand
AGTTTACTTCGCTTCTTCTCCCAATGGCATAAAAATTGATTGTATCTTTGGTTAAAAGCCGGCCCTGTTTGGCTTTTTATGAACTTAACATAAGGATTCACGGCCATGAATGTAAACCGTTCCCTATCCGGATTTTTGAAAGCCCTTGTTCTGCTGTCCCTTATGATCTATCCGGTTCCGGCTTTTTCTGGTGAAAAGCCCATGGACCTGCTTGAGCAACGCCTTAAAACCGGGCCCGGCCTTCCGGATCTCATGGCCTATGCCTATGAAGCCAGCCCCATGATCAAGGCGGGCCGGGCTGCCTGGCAGGCAACCCTGGAACGGTACCGGGTGGATACGGCCTATCCCGACCCCATGCTTCTGGTGACCTACTGGCCCCAGTCCATGGCAGATGACCTGGACGTGAAAAAATATGAGGTCATGCTTTCCCAGACCCTCCCTTTTCCCGGAAAGCTTTCGGCCGCGGGTGAGGCCGTCAAGGCCGAAGCCGCCGTCAACCGCCTGGACCTGGACCGCACGGTCCGGGAGGTGATCACCGCTATCCGGGAATCCTTTCACGAACTCTCGTATATCCGTGAAGCCTTAAGAATTGCGAAAAACAACCAGGCCCTTCTGGAACAGATCCGGGCCGTCAGCGAAACCGCCTATGCCGGGAACCGGTCCGCCCTGATCGATGTCATGAAGGCCCAGTCCCAGTCGGCCCAGAGCGGCTATGACGAACTTCTGCTGAAAGAACTGGAGCATACGGAAACGACAAGGCTCAACAGTCTGCTGAACCGGGACCGGGATGCGGCAATGGGCCCCCTGGTCAATGAACTTCAAAAACCGGTGGTGTTTTCTTTGGATGATATTTTTACCCTGGCGGAAAAAAATCGTGAAGAAATCCGGATGGCCGGGGAAGAGATCAGAAAAGCAGAAGCCGAGGCCAGGGTGGCCCGGTTTGAGACCCTGCCGGAATTTACCTTTGGCCTGCTCTATGAAGAGGCCGTAGAAGAGGATATGGCAAGAACGATCCGGGATGAACGCTACGGGGTCCAGTTCGGCATGAGCCTGCCCATCCGGCTGGAGAAAAATTCCGGCCGGACCGGGGCGGCAAAGGCCAGGGTGGAAAAAGCCAAAGCCTTGGCAGCCAATACGGTCAATGAAACCCGGTCCCTGGTCCGGGAAAATTATTTTCGCCTGCAGAATGCCGAGCGCCTGGTTTCCCTGTATCGGGATAAACTGGTGCCTGAGGCGGCAAAATCCGTGGAAACGGCAAATGTCTGGAACCGCCAGGGGCAGGGCAGTATCACCGATTATCTGGAGACCCAGTCCGTCTGGTATAATTTCCAATTGGCCCTGGCCAGGGCCGGGGCCGATTACGGCAAATACCTGGCCCGGCTGGAGGGGCTGGCCGGGCAGAGCCTGACGGTCAGGGATGCACCTGCCCCTCAGACCAAGGAGCAGCCATGAAAACCCTGGTTAGCGTTATCCTCGGCGCATCTGCGATACTGCTCGGTTCCTGCACCGGACACCGGGATGTGGTGAAAGAAATGGAGGCCTACAGCCCCCCGGCCGTTTACCAGGCTGTGAAAGCCGCCCCCGACTCCCAAACGCCCCCCTCCCCCGGGGACAAGGCCTTTGAAGCCCAGAAAGAAAAACTGGAAAGGATGCGGAAAGATTGGGAAAAAGCCCTTTCCTCCCCATCGGCAGAAACCTCTTTTTTCACGCCTGACCCGGAACGGGCCAGGGCGATTTCCCCTGCCTTTACCGAGGACGGGGCTGCCGGGGCTTTTTTGTCCCATGGCTTTTCCCTGGAAGATCTTGAAATCCTTGTCTTGAACAGAAATCCCATGATCCGGAATGCTGAAAAAACAGTGCAGGCCACCCTTGAATCCTACAGCCAAGCATCTGTCCTGGACGATATCATCCGGAGCTATTCCGCCTATAACGCCGGTATCATGACCGGCGTGGGCAATATGGAAGACATGGAATCCATTTACCGCAAATTTCCCTTTCCCGGAATTCTTTCCCTGAAAGGGGATATTGTCCGCCAGGAAGTCAGAATCGCCGTATTGGATCTTGAGATCACAAAACGCACCATCCTTACCGACGCCAGAAAGAATTATTGGGAACTGGCATACAACAGCCGGGCAAAAGAGATTGCCCGCCGGACCTTAAACCTTCTGGAAGATCTTGAATCTTCGGTCACCCGTCAATATGAAACCGGCCGGGCCAAAATTCCGGAACTGACAAGGGTGAAAATTCAGAAAGAAAAAATGAAGGTGGAACTCCTGACGATTTTTGAACAAGGGCTGAACATTGAAAAAAGGCTGAAAGCCCTTCTTCTGCTGCCGGCTTCCGCCAAAATCGGCACCCCGGCAGGAGGGGATGCGGCCGGGCCCCCTCCGGACCTGGCGGGTTTGATCGAAGCCGCTTTAAAACACCGCCAGGAACTGGAAAAAATACGGGCCATGATCCAGAGGATGGAATTCATGATTGAAATGGCGGAAACCGAGATTTATCCCGGCGCCGTCCCGAACCTGGCCCTGACCGAAAATAGGGCCGTTACCGGTTCCGGAACCATGAAAGCGGAAGAGCCTTTTGCCGTAAGTCCTTCCGCCGCCATGGGCTCGGGCCTGCCGAAGATGCCCTGGACCGGATTGTCCGAAGCCTATCTGCGGGAAACCCGGCAACGGCTTTTGGCCCTGAAGGAAGAACTCAAGGCAAAGGAAGCAGAGACGGCGGCCGATGTCCGGGAGGCATGGTTTACCCTTGATCAGGCGGGGCGGGAGGCCGATGTTTACAAAAATGAGATTAACGCTCTGTCCCAATTGAATTTTTCCGTGTCGTCCAAGGCCTATGAAACCGGGTCGGTTCCTTTTTCCGAAACCATGGATGCGGTTCTCCTGATGTTTGAAACAAGCCTGATGACGGAGAGAAAAAAAGCCGATGTTTTCATTGCCCTGGCCGGTCTTAAACAGATTGTCGGGATATCAAAGCCGGGCGAATCAAAAGAAAAGGATGGCACCCATGCCCCATAGAATATTCAACAGCAAAGGCGTTTCAGGATTCAGGACGGTTTTGATTATTTTCAGTATAATCCTTGTCCTGGGGCTGGTTCTTTTTTTTCTGAAGGACCGTTGGTCACCCGGTGAAAGCGAAAAATCGGGTCATGAGGACCATGCAGCCGTACAGACGGATGCCCCCAAATCCGATCTTGAACAGGAAGCCGAAGACTTTTTTGATGAAACGCCCGGGGAAAATAAAACACCCGGACCTGCTTCGAAAGCGGAACGCAACATTATTTTTTACCGGAACCCCATGGACCCTGCGATTTCTTCTCCTGTCCCGGCCAAGGATGAAATGGGCATGGATTAT
>JAABTB010000316.1 GCA_011390085.1 Desulfobacula sp. | reverse complement strand
GTTTCCTCCTCAAAAAACAATCCAAAATAGGCATCATCGCATCCGACCACTACCTTTGTTCCCTTTTGCGCCACATCAATAAGAATATCGGCAACTCGCTTTGCCTCTGACAGGCTTAAGGAATACCCCGTCGGGTTATGGGGAAAATTCAGAATCGTGATAATTTTGTCATTTAATTGGGCCTGTTCCCGGATGACGGTTTCAAAGGATTCAATGTTGAAACGGGTCAATTTCTCATCATAGGCCTTATAATGAATGATCCGGGCACTGTTTCTGACGCAGAACGTCAGGCTGTAATTCCCCCAGAACATATCCGGCAGAATAATGACATCGTTTTTATCAACCCACATGTCGGAGAGGATACTGATACCATGGGTGATTCCGGATGTCACAACCGGAAGGCTTAAATTTTTATTTCCCAGGGATGGATTTTTTTTGAAAAGCGCTGCCTTCCATCTCTTCCTAAGCTGGGGAAGACCATAGGATGGGGCATAGGAAAGGTATTCATCCGGGTCGATCCCCTGAATATACCGGGTAATTGAAAGAAGACTTAAGACATGATCCCCTTCTTTTGCAATACCGATGGTTGCATTGATTCTTCCGGCTTTCTGTTTAGCTTCGGCGCTCTGGGTTAATATTCCCTTTGGAAAAAATAATGCTTTTCCCATATCGGAGAGCATTTCAAAAATAAATGGGTTGGAGGCCTTGATAATATCATTAAGCTCCTGGGCAATGGGATTCATACATCACTCTGTAATAAGGGTTGATGATTTAATTGCTGCAATAAAGCATACCACAGTCTATTTAAAAAAAAACTCTGCAGTTTCATCATTCCAAAACCACAGAGTTTTAATAAAACAGAAATGTGAAGATTATCGTCTTTTTGAGGCTTTTATGGGGTTAACCTTCTGTTTTTTGACCGCCTCTATTGCTTTGACATGGGTCGCCATATTACAGATCCCGTTTTTCCATTTCAGGGATGGGTCGGGAGCAGCCGTGCAATACATCCCGGTTTCAAATTGTGAAGCTCTCTGGCAGCCGCTGCATTCCTCAATAATCGGAAGGCAGGCGCCCTCATTGTAGCTGCATCCTTTTACGGTCATGAAAACGCAATTGTCACCTTTTCTTACTGTTGTACAAATCATAATTATTCGTCCTATTGTTTAAATTTATGCAATATCGATAAATTGATGCTTATTTACTCATTTTTTATTCCATCTATTTTTTGATGAAATTAAACCTCACTCTGATATCACAGCATCAGATCATTGTCAATATTTGGCTTCATCCGCCTTATAATATTTTTATATGAAAAATGAATTGAGTCATGTATATAGAATGAATGTTCAACCCTTTTGAGGATATAGAATAGACAGCGGTCCATCATGATAATCGATCAAGCAAAAGAAGTATTGAAAATTGAAGCCGACAGCATTTTAAGGCTGACCCAAACCATTAATTCATCGTTTGAAGAGCTGGTAAACAGCATATTAAATTCTTCCGGCCGGGTGATCATATCCGGTATCGGCAAGTCAGGGCTCATTGGAAAAAAAATTGCTTCAACCCTCATCAGCACAGGAACCAATTCTATTTTTCTGCATCCGGTTGAGGCCCTTCACGGGGATCTTGGAATGGTCAATCAGAATGATGTTTTCATTGCCATTTCCAACAGCGGAGAAACCTTGGAACTTAATCAACTCCTGCCCTTGATACGGAACATCGGGTGCAGGCTTGCCGGGTTTACCGGCAATGCCGGCTCCACCATGGCAAAACTCTGCGACATGGTGATTGATACCGGTGTGGAAAAGGAAGCCTGCCCTTTAAATATGGCACCGACTTCCAGCACTACAGCCCAGCTTGCCATGGGAGATGCCTTGGCGGTTGTACTGATCACCAAGAAAAAATTTAAAAAAAGCGATTTCATGAAATCTCATCCCGGCGGTGCTTTGGGACAGCGCCTGTCCTGCAAGGTGGGCGAGATTATGTTCGGCGCTTCGGCCGCACCCTGGGTGCCGACAGGGTCTTCCATGGACAAGGCCATACAGGAAATGGACAGATTCAAATTGGGTGCCGTGCTTGTTCTGGATATGGGAAAAAAACTGAAAGGAATCATTACGGATGGCGATATCCGGCACTGCATTGCCGAAAAGCAAACGGATTTTACAACCCGGTCGGTGGATCAGGTCATGTCTTCCAAGCCTCACTCTTTACAGGCGGATTCCTTTTTATATGAAGCATTGAACCTGATGGAAAAATATGAGATTACCGTCCTTCCCATTGTTGATATACAAAACAGGCTTGACGGATTTTTGCATTTACACGATATCCTTGGAAAAGGATCATTTCAATTTAACGGAGGAAGCCAATGAATGAGTTTGATTTTGATACGGATATCCCCACCCTTGGCGAGGCAAGGATACTTTCCCCGTTAAAGCGCCGGATCAAGCCCGGAGAACGCGAAAAACTCTTTGTCTCCGATAATGAAAGAATTGTTGTGGATGTTCAGTTGGATCATCTTGAGGAAAGCTATCAAAACGGAAAAAAAATTGTCAGTTTTGATCAGGCAGGCCCCAGGGAAAAAATATATTTTGACCCCAGTAAACTCAAATGCGCCATTGCAACCTGTGGCGGATTGTGCCCGGGATTGAACGATATTATCCGATCCATTGTTTTGGAATTGTTTCATATCTATAACGTCAAAACCATTTACGGCATCAAGCACGGGCTTCAGGGATTCGTTCCCGAATTTGAGCATGACGTCATGGATTTAAATCCGGTAACAATAGCCGGGATCCAGAATACCGGAGGGTCCATGTTAGGGTCATCAAGGGGCACCCAGGATATCGGCATCATTGTGGATTGCCTTGAACGGCTGAATATCGGTATCCTGTTCATGGTAGGAGGCGACGGGACCCTGGTGGCATCAAAAAGAATTGCCGAAGAAATCGAAAAAAGAAATCTTAAAATATCCGTCATTGGGATTCCAAAAACCATTGACAATGATATCCATCTGGTATCCAGATCCTTTGGCTTTGATACGGCCGTGGATGTTGCCACCCTTGCCATCAAAGGGGCCCACAATGAAGCCGAAGCCTATCCCTATGGCATCGGACTGATAAAGCTCATGGGCAGGCATTCCGGGTTTCTGGCTGCCACTGCTGCCCTGGCCCAGCAGGATGCCAATTTCGTTCTTATCCCGGAAGTGGATATCTTTCTGTATGGAAAAAACGGATTTTTACAAGCCCTTGAAAACAGGCTTTTACATCGGAAACATGCAGTGGTGATCGTGGCGGAAGGGGCCGGCCAAAATCTTTTTGAGGATCAGGAAAAACAATATGACCCTTCAGGGAATGTGGTTCTTATGGATATCGG
>JAABTB010000315.1 GCA_011390085.1 Desulfobacula sp. | reverse complement strand
ATGACCCAGTACCTGGCCCTTAATTCCGAATTGGGGATACTGATTGATGAACAGAAGCTCTTAAGGGGGCTTGCCAGAAATATGCTTGGAGAAGAGGATATTGCCGGAGTGGTCATTGAAGATAGCCAGGGCCGGGAACTCATCCGGGAAACGCGGGATATCCCGGGGCCCTTTGAGACTTCCCAAAAATGGGTCCGTTTATCAGAAGCAAAGGATGGGATGACATCCATGAATCTGATCACGGATAACCGGGATGGGGACAGGATCGGCCAGGTCCGGGTGATCTATTCAACAAGCGGGATTGAGAATCTGGCAAAACAAATGAAGCAGCGGTTTTTAATCATTGCCTCAGTGCTGATTCTGATCTCCTGTTTCATATTTTATATCATATCCAGGTCCCTTGTAGCCCCTGTGATTTCACTTGCCGGAATTGCAAAAAAAGTATCTCTCGGCAATCATGTCATCCGCGCCCCAAAAGGCAATACGCCGGAAACCATAAAACTTGCCGAAGCCTTTAACGAAATGCTGGACTCCATCGCTCAGGGGCGGAAAACCATTGTTCAGGCTTATGAAAAAATGGCAAAGCAGGAGACCCTGGTGGAAGTGGGGAAATTCTCCATGATGATTGCCCATGAGGTAAAAAATCCCCTGGGGATTATAAAAAGTTCTCTTGAAATTCTGAAGAGAGAATTGAATATTCCGGCAGAGAATGTCGCCTTGACGTTTGCGGAAGAAGAAATTATCAGGCTGAACGACCTGATTGAAAGTTTTTTAATGTTTGCAAGACCGGCCCGGCCGAATTTTTCCAAGACGGATCTCAACCGGCTCATGTATCAGGTGGTTACGGGTTTTGAAATACAATACCAGTCCGGTTTGCTTGAAATCAGATCTTCTATTCCCGAGGCGCCCTTTTATGCCGATGCTGATTTTGACCTGTTTTCCCGCGGGATGACCAATATCATCATGAATGCCTGTGAGGCAAACCAGGGAAAAGGATTAATCGAAATTTCAGTTGAATGCAGGAAGAAAAAATGGCAGCTTTATGTCAAAGATCAGGGCAAGGGAATTCCGACGGACCAGTTGAAGAAAATTTTTGAACCGTTTTTTACCACCAAGGCCAAGGGGACAGGCCTTGGCCTTGCATTTGCAGACCAGGCGGTAAAGGCCCATGGCGGAACTATTGTGGCTCAAAACAGACCCGAAGGCGGTGCTCTGTTTTGCGTGACCCTTTTTTCAAATTTAAAAGATGATGACATTCAAGGAAGTTTGGAATAATGGCCCATATACTCATTGTCGATGATGAACCCAAAATGAGAATCCTTCTTTCAATGATGCTGGAAAGAAAAGGATACCGGATTGACCAGGCAACCGATGGAAAGGACGCCTTGAAAAAGCTTTCCCTTTCTGCATATGACCTTGTGATCTCCGATATCAAGATGCCGGAAATGGATGGAAGGGAACTGATAACCACGATGAGACAACAGGATATTGTTACGCCTGTTGTGTTCATCACTGCCTTTGCGACCATTGATTCCGCCGTTGAGATGATGCGCCAGGGAGCAGCCGATTATGTCACCAAACCCTTTGATGAATCAAAAATCTGGATCGCGGTGGAACGGGCCTTGAATTTTTCCCGCCTGGTAACCGAGAATCGTGAAATGAAACTGGAACTTGAGGAAACTCAGGGACACCGTCAATTGATCTACAGATCGAGCTGCATGAAGGATATTGTGAACCTGGTGAAAAATGTGGCTTCTGTAGATTCTGCCGTCCTGATACTCGGAGAATCCGGTACCGGCAAAGAGCTTATCGCAAGACAGATCCATTCTCAGAGTACCAGGAGCAGCAAGCGGTTTGTGCCGGTCAATTGTGCTGCCATTTCATCCAACCTGGTGGAATCTGAATTATTTGGATATGAAAAAGGCTCATTTACAGGTGCTGAATCCCGAAGAAGGGGCAAATTTGAATATGCCACCGGCGGTACCCTGTTTCTGGATGAAATCGGAGACATGCCCCTGGATTCCCAGGGAAAACTCTTGAGAGCCCTTCAGGAAAAAAAGTTTCAGCGGGTGGGCGGCAATGAAGAAATCCCTGTGGATGTCAGGGTGATCTGTGCCACCAACAGGAATCTGGAAACCATGGTCCAGGAGAACAAATTCCGTCAGGATCTTTTTTACCGGATCAATGTATTTCCTATTCTGATACCGCCCCTTCGGGAAAGAAATGAGGATATCGTTCCTTTGGCCGAGTATCTGATCAAAACATTCCCCTTTGGAAAAGAGCATGTCATCAGTGATAATGCCAGCAAGAAGCTTAAAGAATATCCATGGCCGGGAAATGTACGTGAACTGGCCAATGTGATTGAACGATGTCTGATTTTAACACGGGATACAAAAAAAATTACATCGGATACGATTTCCTTTTTAAGGCCCGCCGCACCGGCAGCGGGGGGCCCGGAGGTTGTCAAGCTGCCACCCGGAGGAGTTCCGCTTCACCAGGTCCAGTTCAGTCTGGTCAGACAGGCCCTGCAGGCAGCCGGCAACAACCAGACAACGGCGGCAAAGCTTCTGGGGTTAAGCCGGTCCAAGCTCAGGGTAATCATTAAAAATATAGATGGTGATCAATAAATGGCATTTAGAACCTACATCAAAATTGTGATCATGATCCTTATGACGGTGATATCCGTCTATCCGGTGAATGCCTCGGATACCATGCTGATGTTTGTCGGAGAGGATCTTGATGTCCTTTCCATCGCCTCCAGAAAGGAAGAAGCCGCCTGGAGCGCACCGGCCATTGCCAAGGTGATCACATTGAAAGACCTCCAGGATTCCGGTGCACAGACCATTTCCGAAGCCATAGACGGAACTGCAGGCTTTCATGTTGAAACAACCCGGGATGGATCAATTCCCTATTTAAGGGGAATACCAAATTCAGCCCTGGTATTGTTTGATACGGTTCCCATGATGTCCGGGGCGGATAAATCCAATCATTTTATGGATTATGAAACATCCCTTGCATCTGTAAAACGGATTGAAATCATCAGAGGGGCAGGGTCGGTTCTGTGGGGGCCGGATGCCTTTGCCGGTGTTGTGAATGCCGTACCGTTGACCGGAAAGGATTTTTCAGGAGTAGAGACCGGGGTGGCCCTGTCTTCTTCAGACCAGGGCAAACAGGCATACCTTCGATACGGAAAAGAGAAGGGGAACTGGGCCTCCTTTTTTTCTCTTTCCGCTCGCCAGGCCACGGAAGATGATTCGGACATCAATGTGCTTCGGTTCTGGAATGACGGTCTTACGCCATCTCCGGTCGATGAACGGTTTGGAAACAGTACGCCGGATGATTCCCGTTATCTGGAGGTGTACGGTAATGTTTCCGTTTCAGACTGGCTT
>JAABTB010000033.1 GCA_011390085.1 Desulfobacula sp. | reverse complement strand
CGATATGCTGGAAGAGGGCCTTGATCTTGAGGCGGACCTGGGAATCGATACGGTGAAACAGGTGGAGATTTTTGCCAAGATCGCTGCCCATTTTGGTTTTTCCGTCCCCGATGATTTAAAACTCCGGGATCTGAACACCATTGCCAGGCTGGCCGACTATATCAACAGCCGGGCAGAAGCGGTTCAGGTGCAGCCCAAAGCGTCAAATAACTCCCATGAAAGCGGAGATATGGTTCAGAAAACCGATTCTCCGGTGTTGTCTGCCGGAAGGGATGAATTTCCCGACCCAGCTTCACCCATCAAGCGCCTCATCGTGAGGACCAGGGAAACACAGATGCCCAAGCCTTTAAAAACAGGTTTTAAGGGCCAAAAAATCATGGTGTCCCTTGACAGTCATGGATTTGCAGAAAAAATCATTCAAAAGATCAGGGAAAAAGACGGGGAGGTCGTAACCATCGGCAGCAAAGATGCGGATTTTGCCTTTGACCTCACGGATGTGAAACAGACGGAAAAGCAGGTGGAGGAATTTAAAAAAGCCTATCCTGATATCAGCGGGTTTATCCATCTGTCATCCCTGGATTATTATTTTACTGCAAAAGATGAGAAGGGGGATTCGGACGAAGCTTTGAACACCACCATCAAATCCGTGTTCGTGCTCATCAAATCGCTTTTCGACACCTTTAACCGAAAAGACAGTTTCATCGGGACCCTTACCTTTGATTCCGTGGTCTTTCCCTATATGGACGGTTGTGGTGGTATCCATCCCCTGTTTGGCGGGCTCGCCGGACTTTTGAAAACCGTTAACAAGGAATTGCCCGATACCCTGGTCAAGGTAGTTGATTTTTCGGGAAAAGATCCAAAAAAGAATATCAATGCCCTCACTGATCTTTTCATCAATGAACTTCTGTCCGGTGACACAGGGGTAGAGGTGGGATACAGGAATAAAAAGCGGTATGTCCTTTCCATGAAGCCCTCCATTGCCGACAAAACACAAAGAATTATTTCGGATAACGACACGTTGCTGGTCACGGGCGGCGCCGGCGGAATCACCTATGAGATCCTTAAGCAAGTGGTTGAAAAATATAAGGTCAACCTCATTATCCTGGATATCAACGATATTTACAGCACTGATCCCAAATACCTGGACAAAGCCTCAACCGGGGCCGACCTCATGGCGAGACTCAGGGAGGATATGCCCGGGGTCAAACCCGTTGAAATCAAACGGGCTCTGGATCGCCTCCTGCGGGTTCGTCAGTCCATAGACAATATTGATTTCCTGAAATCCCAAGGCGTCCGGGTGGATTACAATTGTGTGGATGTGACCCAGGCCGCTGCGGTAAAGGCGGCTGTGGACAAATATGACCGGATTGACGGGGTTTTTCATGCCGCCGGCATGGAGATGAGCCAGTTCATTGCCAAAAAGGAACTCTGGTCCTTTGAGCTGGTGGTGGATGTCAAGGTCAAGGGCATGAGAAACCTTCTGGCTGCCTTTAAAGACCGGGAGTATAAGTATTTCTTTACCTTTTCATCGGTTACAGCAAGGTTCGGCAATGAAGGCCAGGTGGATTATACGGCAGCCAATGACTATCTTGGCAAGACCCTGTTCCGCCAGAAACAGCGCCGGCCGGACCGGACTTACAAGGTCTATGCCTGGACGGCCTGGGGCGGGGTGGGCATGGCCACCAACCCCACGGTTAAGGCCGTACTTGAAGAAAGGGGAATCCAGTTTCTGCCCATGGACCAGGGCGTCAAATTCTTCATGGCGGATCTTCTGGATAGAACGGAATCTGAAATGGTTTTTTCCGGTCTGGATTATTCTTTTGACAGGGACGGCCTTCTGGGTGATCCGCAACATGCTGAATTCCCATTCCTGGATACTCCCGTGGAAAAAACCGCTTCTGCCGGCACCTATTCAAGGGTGCTGGATCTTGAAAGGGATGTTTTCCTCCATGACCATACCATGGGCGACGTGCCGCTTTTCCTCGGGTCCACAGGGATAGAAACCATGGCAGAGGTTGCAAAATCCTTGTCCGGGGATAAGAGGCATTTTGTGGAATTGACCGATTTTCAGATTCCCTATGCCATCAAACTGCTCAAGGGGCGGCCCAAAGAACTGCTCATTTCCGGGGAGAAACAGGCGGACGGGCTTCTGAATTGCCGGATCACCTCGCTTTTCAGGAACCCGCAAGGCCTTGTCATGGGAGAACCGAAACTTCATTATGAAGGCTGCTACCGGTTTGAGGACAAACCCTTGAAATCCCGGAAAATAAAATTGCCGCCGTTCCACCCGGTTTCCTTTGAGGGGGATGTGGAAACCCTGGTGTACCATCCCCGGCGATTGTTCATGTTCGGTCTTTTTGGGACCATCCGGGACATCCATTCCTTTGATGGAGAAACCTTGATCACCACCGTGGAAGACAGGAGCGGAAAAGAATTTTTCAAAGGGGTAACAAAGCCTGGTTTTGTGGCGGCTCCCGTTCTGGTGGACGCCATGTTCCAGACCGGCGGTCTTTTGGAGTTTTTTACAACGTCCAGAACAGTCCTGCCCTTTAAAATCAAATCCCTGAAATTTTATAAAGATGTTGAAAAAAATACCCCTTATTTTTGTATCACCCAAAAAGTGGTTTCAGGTGAGGAAACCAACACCTATCACCTGACCCTTGCGGATAGAGCCGGTACGGTATGTATCGAGATAGACGGCTTTGAAATGGTCAAACTCAACCACCTTGATCCTGAGGATGAGATCAAGAGCCTTGTGGAGTTCAGCCTTTCGGATAAAAAAGAACCGTCACCTGTGGGTTAGCTTTTTGCAGGACCGTTTCCATCTTCGATTTTGGATGGAAACGGTCCTGACCCAAGAAGAGAAAGCAGTTTTCACTCTTTTGACAAGACAGATCGGGTCCGATTTTATAAAAAGGATGGGAATAAAAGGACATAAGATGTCTTTTTATCGCTTGAAATTCTTTTTATTCAGCCCATACCGGGTAATCAGCCGGTTCAATTGGCGGGTGGTGATGTCTGCCTTTTGTGCCGCCAGGTTGATTTTCCCTTTTGTCTGGCCCAGGAGCGCCGTCAGATAGGATTTTTCAAATGCTTCCACTGCGATCTGCCTTGCCTGGGCCAGGGAAGAGGGGTTCCTTTCGGACAGGGGATAGGTCTCGCTTTGTTTGACCATTTCCGGAGGGAAATTCTGGGCTGACAATATGGAAGAGGTTTCAAGAATATAGGCTCGTTCCAAGATATTTTCAAGTTCCCGGATATTGCCGGGCCATTCATATTGCTGAAAGCCTTCGATCACTGAAGGGTGAAGGCCGGTAATGCCCTTTCCGTATTTTGCATTGAGCTTTTTTAAAAAAATATCCGTCAGGTTGGGCAGGTCTTCCAGGCGCTCCTTAAGCAGGGGGATCTCTATGGGAAAGATATTGAGCCGGTAATACAGGTCCTTCCGGAAGCTGCCGTTCTGCACTAGGCTGGTCAGGTCTGCATTGGTGGCGGCGATGATCCTGACATCGGAGTTCATGAGGGTTGTGCCCCCGAGCCGGGAGAAGGTTCCGTCCTGAAGGATCTGGAGCAGTTTAATCTGGGCTGAGGCGGTAATGGTTCCGATTTCATCCAGAAAAATAGTGCCCCCCCTGGCCATTTCAAATTTTCCGGGTTTGCGGCGGTCAGCCCCCGTAAAAGCCCCTTTTTCATGGCCAAAGAGTTCGCTTTCAATCAGGGTGTCGGGGATAGCCCCGCAATGGACGACAATAAACGGCTCTTCAGACCGCTGGCTGTGCCAGTGAACAAGTCTTGCCAGCATCCCTTTTCCGGTCCCCGTATCCCCGAGCAAAAGAACGGTGGCAATGGTCGGGGAGACCGACCGGATGCTCTCATAGATTTTCTTCATCCTCGGGTTTTTTGACCGGATGATTTCAAGCCATTCCGTTTTCCAGAAATGGTCCCTTAAATAGTCCAGCTCAAAATCCCTTACAAGGCTCCTGTCCAGTGAATCCAACAGGAGTCGGACCTCATTTTCTTCAATGGGATAGGTAAGATACCCGGCTGCCCCGTCATTTACGGCTTTTACAGCCTTTTCAACCTCTTCCTTGGGGCAGAGGATGACAAACTGAACAAAGGAATTGATCTTTGTAAAAGGGTTTTTCAGAAAGTTTGCGGCATTGATTCCCTGGGTCTGCTCCAGAAGTTTGAGATCTGCAATGATAAGGTCAAAGGGGAATTTCTGATGCAATGCAACGGCAGTTTCAATGTCTTTTGCATATTTTGTCTTGCGGGTTTTGGAAACCACCTGGGAAATCAAATCAAACTCATTTGCCCGGTTGGATAGAACCAGAATGTCTCTCATGGTAACAGTTCAAAAGCCTTTATTAAGCCTTTTCAGAATAACGGGAATCAGGCTGAAATTAAGGCTACTAGTATCAGTAACAGGCTATGGTGTCAATATAAACTACCTTGAATATCTCTGGTTAAGGGCGGCCATTTTGCTCAGGTAAGGGGCCTGGAACCCCAATCCGGCGGGTGGGATGATGATACGGGTTCCCCTTGGTGTGTAACGTGCCCCCTTTGTAAGAGGGAGCACAGGGGATGGGTCATTGCTGTTAGTCTATAAGGCCGGTTTTCCCCTTTTTCTTTTCAAGCTTTTCCTTTTTTTTCTCTTTCAAGGTTTTTGCAGGTTTCTTTTTTTCATCTTTTTTGGCATTTCTTTCTTTTGACATCTTAGCTCCTCCTGATTAGACGGATACCGGTTAAAAAGGGTATCTGATGATTTAGGGTTCATGGATCTGAAATTTGGAAATACGGATTTCCTTCTGGATGCCCTTCATGGATACCTTTCCCGAGAGGGTTACGGTTTTCCTCAGAGAATTCATCAGGGTTCTTGCATGATTGTTGTCGGCAATCAGAAATGTGTCCTCATCAAATGTGACAATGGCAATGTTCTGAGTTTCCCCTTTTTCATTCCATTCTGAAGGAATAATAATACCATTAATGACGGTCTGTGCTTTGCTCATAAGTTTATCCCTGGGGATAAATAATGCAAATCATGCGCCAGAGCGGTCGAATCCATGGCAGATATTGTTTTCACCCAATGCCGATAAGGCCCTTGAGCCCCGGATATAAGGGAAATGAAGGCCTGGCATTTTTATTGCTTTGTGAAGAATGCGGGCGAATGAATTCATAAAAACAGGACATCCTGTGTCATCGTTTATCCTAAGTGTTCCGCGGTTTGTAGCTTGCTTTATCCAATCCCAGTTTTTTCATTTTCCCATATAGTCCTCTGGGGTGAATACCGGCTATTTTAGCAGCATCCCCGATTTTCCCTTCGGTTTTTTCAAGTATCATTTCAAGATATTTTTTTTCAATCCGGTTCAGCACCAGATCCCTGACTTCGGCAAGGGTTTTGGTCTTCCAGGCATTCATTTCCAGGTCTTTGCTTTCCAGCAGGCCTAACGATGCCGTGGGGCCGGTCTGGAAGGTGCTGGGAAGATCAATGGGAGAAATGGTGTCGGATTTGCATAGAATAATGGCTCTTTCAATCACATTGATCAGCTCCCGGATATTTCCCGGCCAACTGTAAGCGCAAAGGGTTTCGACGGCTTCCGGGGAGAACCGGTTAATCTCACGGCCCAATTTTTTGCTGTACACATTTAAAAAATGGTTGGCCATGGCCGGAATATCTTCCTTGCGTTTTCTTAAGGGCGGCAGGGTCAGGGTGATGACGCCCAGCCGGTAATAGAGGTCCTGGCGGAAACGGCCCTTTGAAATTTCTTCTTCCAGGTCTTTGTTTGTGGCTGCAATCACCCGGACATCCACCCAGATGGAGGTTTCTCCACCCACGGGCGTGAATTCAAAATCCTGAAGCACCCGGAGAAGCTTGGACTGCATGTGCATGGGCATTTCACCGATTTCATCCAGGAAAATGGTTCCCCCGTGGGCCAGTTCAAAGGCCCCCCTGCGGGAACGGACGGCTCCGGTAAACGCACCCTGCTCGTGGCCGAAGAGTTCGCTTTCCATGAGGGGTTCGGGAATGGCCGCCATATTGATGGCGATGAAAGGTCCCTTTGAACGGTGACTCTCGGCATGGATGGCTTTGGAAAGATGTTCCTTTCCCACGCCGGTCTCCCCCAGCAGCAGGAGGGTGGAATCCGTTGACACCACCTGCTGGACCTCATCCAGGAAGAGCTGCATGTCCTCGCTGTTTGAAATAAAATCGCTGATTTTGGGTTTGATCCTGCCCCGCTGGTCAAACCGGTCCACAAAATTTAATTGCCGCCGGGATTCGATGGTGCTTTCAATGGCTTCCACCAGGCTGTCCATGGAAATCCCGGTGTATAGAACCACATCGGCGCCCGAGGCCAGGAGATTGGCATGCTCTTCGGAGGATTCCCGGTCATGGAGGATAATGGTGGTGGGTTTTTCCGGCAGGTTGTTGAGCATCCCCACGCTGGATTCAATGGGTTTGGGAATCAGGCCTTTGCTGACCACAAAAACATCACCGCAACTTCTGACCAGATCCTGCCAGGGGGCTTTCTGCCGGCCGCACATTTTTAATTGAACATCAAAGGTAGAGAGCCTTTTTTCAAGATCTGCATGGAGTTTCTTGTCTTTAACGGCACAGACGAGCCTGATGAGCATGATTTTTTCCTCTATCGGTAATAATTTACCACAAATTCAATTGCCGGACAGTCCATGTATACGCTAAAATTGGGCGCAGGCCAAGCAAAAAATGAGAGTTTCCCTTCATAAACCCATTGAATTTTCGGATCTTTCCGTGGAATCTGGGATAATTCGGATTAAAAATACCTTTTTGTTGGAGATCAGTAAAAGATTGCGATAATTTTTACTGCGTTAAAAATGTTCATAGGGATTAACCTGTTGATTATACATAAATTATTTATTATTCGGGTCTGTTTTTTAAAATGGCACAGGTTATGCTTATGTCGGGCCATACATGAACATTTTCTTGTATTAATGTAACGCTCAGACAATAGGTGTTTTTATGAAGACCACAATATATGAAGACCCTGACGAATGTAAATTCATATGGAATAAATTGTGGCCGGTCAAAGGATTTTTTGATCTCTGGCAGGTCCGTTCCTGTTTTCATGATACATATTCCAGGCCTTTAAGTTTTCATGTGGTCGAGGACAACAATAAGGCAGTGGGATTTCTGGCATTGTGCTGGAATGAAGAAGAAGAAAAATATTTGCAGTTTCCCGGAGAAACCTGGCGCGGAAAAACCTGGCTGGAGCAGAACAGGATCATCGCCGGGACCCCGGAAATTTTTGACAGGCTTATCGATTCCGTTCCAGGCCCCCTTCATCTTCGATATCTCAATGGAAATTCGTTGAAGGGGGTATCGGACCTGATCCGGACCGATGAGATGGGCTATATTTTCCTGCCCGGACAGTATGGGTATTCCTTTGAGAATTACCAACAGTCTTTCACAGGCAAATTCAGAAAAAAGCTCAGGGCCGACCTCAGGAAGTTCGAAGAAAAGAATATCCGTTTCAGGTTTAACCGGTTTGAAGATATAGAGCATATGCTTCAAATGAACAGGGACTGTTTTGGTGAGAATTCATTTTTCAGTGATTTGCGGTTTCATCATTCTTTTTTAAAGCTTGCAGGGTTTCTTGAAAAATTCGGGATGCTCCGGATTACAACGGTTCTTATTGACGGCGCTGTTGCAGCCATCGATATGGGCGCCCTCTGGCAGAAATCCTATACGCTTCTGGCCGGGGGAACCAACCGGGAATTCCCCGGAGTTGCCAAACTCATCAATCTCCATCATATGGAGTGGGCCTGCCGTCAGAAACTTGAACTCGTTGATTTTCTCTGTGGTGATTTTAACTGGAAGGAACGGTTCCATCTGACGCCCATCCCTTTGTATGAACTTTGCCTTGAAAAGCAAAGGACGTGTTTGGAGTTCCGGGAAGCATCAGCCGCCTGCGCATAATCTCAGGTATTTTTTGCCTTTTTGTTCCAAAGGGTCTGTCTTTTAAAATCGCTATTCGAAAAAAAAGGAATAATGAAAGAGCTTACGATAAATATAAAAAATGAATTTAACCGGTATGTCGGTGGCAGGGAGAAAAAAATAGCCGAATTTTCAGGTGAGGATTTCAGGATGCGCTTCCTGGAAGGATCTATTGATCTCTATGACAGGATCAATATCGAACTGGACGGTGTTCTCGGGTATCCCTGGGATTTCCTGGACGAGGTGTTCGGTGTCCTGGCCCGAAAACATGGAAAAGAAAAAATTCTGGAAAAAATCAACCTGGTCTCTCAAAATAATTATGTTATTGAAAAAATTATTTATATCGTAACTCATTCGGAAAAAGAGGGATAGACACGGAGAAGAAAAGTTTCTCCGTGTCAAAAACCGATATTCTATTCATCTTTGAGTTTATGCGCATTTTGAAATGGACATGGGCTTTGACAGAACCCAGGTCTTTTTTAAAAGGGTAAAGATCTCTTTGGGCATGCCGAATGGGAGATCCACAAGAGAAAAATCCTGGTTGATATCAATATTCTTGATGTATCTGCTTTCAAGGCCGGCCTCATTGGATATGGCGCCCACGATATTGCCGGGTTTGACCCCATGGCGCAGGCCCACTTCTATTCTGTAGCGCTCCATCCCCTTTTCAGGAGGAGGAACGGCAACCTTGGTCTTTACCGGAGCAGCGGTCGCTTTTACCGAAGCAGAAGGCTTTTTTGAGAGAGGAGATTTTTTTGCCCGTTCGGGTTTTGCCCGTTCAGGTCTTTCTTTTTCAGTTCGTTTATCTTTTTCCAAGGGCAGGAGAAAAGGGGTGTTCCCATGGGCCTGTTTGGCCAGGGCCGCAGCCACCCGGGTGACCGGGATATCCTGCTCTAAGGCATAGGCTTCAATGATTTCCTGAAAAACTCCCAGATCTTCTGAACTCATTATTTTTGTAAGCTCTTTTTTAAAATTTTCGATCCTCTTTCCGTTAATGATCCGGTTGGAAGGAAGGGAAAATTCTTCAATTTTCTGCCGAGTGGCCTTTTCAATCACATTGAGCATCCAGCGTTCATTTGTGTTGACAAACAGGATGGCCTCTCCTTCCCGCCCGGCTCTTCCGGTTCTGCCGATCCGGTGAACATAGGGGTCCACCTTGGGGGGCATGTCGTAATTGATGACATGGGAGATCCGGTCCACATCAAGGCCCCGGGCCGCCACATCCGTGGCCACAAGGATGTCGATATGGCCGCTTTTCAGCCGGTTGATGGTTCTTTCCCGGATATTCTGGGCAATGTCGCCGTTCAAGGCTTCCGTCTTAAATCCTTTGTCTTCGAGGATTTTATTGACTTCAAGGGTGGCGGTTTTGGTTTTGGCAAAAACAATGACCCCGTCATAGGTGATTGACTCCAGAATCCGGACCAGGGCATCCGCTTTTTTAACACCCTTGACCATGAGGTATTGCTGCTTGATGGTGCTCAATTCCTTTGATTCCGATTCCACAAGAATTTCTTCGGGGGAATTCAGATATTTCTGGGCGATTTTCCGGATGGGTTTGGGCATGGTGGCTGAAAAAAGAGCAGTCTGGGCATCGTCCGGGACCCTGTCCAGGATCCATTCCACATCATCAATAAACCCCATGTGAAGCATTTCATCGGCTTCATCCAGGACCACACAGGAAAGGTCTGCAAAGGAAACGGTTTTTTTGCGCATATGGTCCATGAGCCTGCCCGGCGTTCCCACAAGAACATGGACGCCTTTTTTGAGCTGGTTCAGTTGGATTCCATACCCTTGTCCCCCGTAAACGGAAAGGACATTGAGCCCTTTTAATTTTGCCCCATAGGTCTTAAAGGATTCTCCCACCTGGATGGCCAGCTCCCGGGTAGGGGTCAGGACCAGCACCTGGGGCCGTTTAATGTCAAGATCAATCCCGGACAGGAGCGGCAGGGCAAAGGCGGCCGTTTTACCGGTTCCGGTCCTGGCCTGGCCCAGTACATCTTTTTTTTGAATCAGATGGGGAATGGTCAGGGTCTGGATGGGGGTCGGGGTGTCATAGCCGATATCCTGCAATACGGAGAATACGGGAAGGCTGAGGTTCATTTCGTCAAACCGGGTCACGGGCAAATTTTTATGGGACATGTAAATTCCTTAGATAAAACAAAAGGCCGGGACAACATCCGGCCATGAGATCAAAATTAGGCACATTACAGGAATGCCTGAATTTTTGCAAGGACTATTTTTGAAAGTATTTCTGAAAGGGTATCATAAAGGGAAAATTTTCAGGAAGAGATCCGCCTTTGGTTTCAGGTTGTTTTCAGAATGGAATTATGGTTAAACTGGGGTCAGTCAAAGATCGTAATTTTTTTAACAGAATCGGAGGTCGATATGGAACTTAAAACCGTCAGCATCGAAAACCCGGAGGAATTGAATTTTATCCTGGGCCATTCCCATTTTATCAAGACCGTGGAAGATATCCATGAGGCCATTGTCTGCACCGTGCCCAGGGCTCAATTCGGACTGGCCTTCTGCGAAGCCTCGGGAGATTGCCTGGTCCGGTACGGCGGCACCGATGATGCCTTGATTGAGCTGGCAAAGAAAAATGCCCTGGCCCTTTCCGCAGGCCATACCTTTATCGTGTTCATGAAAGACATGTTTCCCGTCAATGTCCTGAACACCATCAAGAATGTGCCTGAGGTGGCCCGGATCCACTGCGCCACAGCCAACCCGGTTCAGGTCATCCTGGCGGAAACCGATCAGGGCCGGGGGATTATGGGCGTCATTGACGGCTATGCATCCAAGGGCGTGGAAACCGAAGAGGATATTCAAAAGCGAAAAGGCTTTTTAAGAATGATCGGATATAAGCTCTAAGAGAAAGGATGGGCCTGAACCGGCTTTGCGGTTTCCGGTTCAGGCCGTTTTTTAGGGTGGTTTCTATTTCCCGTCCAGCATGCGGCCGATGCTTCCCAGGACCGAGCCTTCCCCTTTGCTGCTGCCGCCGGCCGATGGGGCATGCTGGAGGACCCGGTCCGCCAGCCTTGAAAAGGGCAGGCTCTGGAGATAAACCGTACCGTGGCCGCTCAGGGTGGCCAGGAAAATGCCTTCCCCGCCGAAGAACATGGATTTGAGATTGCCCGCCCGTTCAATATCATAGCTGATGCCGGGGCTGAAGCCCACGATGCAGCCGGTGTCCACGCGAAGGGTTTCACCCTGGAGCTGTTTTTGGACAATGGTGCCGCCTGCGTGGACAAAGGCCATCCCGTCACCCAGGAGACGCTGGAGGATAAAGCCCTCTCCCCCGAAAAACCCGGCCCCCAGTTTTTTGGTAAAGGCAATGGTGACCTTTGTTCCCAGGGCTGCACACAAAAAGGCGTCTTTCTGGCAGATCAGTTCACCGCCCACCTTTGACATGTCCACGGGAATTATTTTTCCGGGATAGGGGGCGCTGAAGGCCACCCGTTTTTTCTCCCGGCCCTGGTTGGTGAAATGGGTCATGAACAGGGATTCCCCTGTGACGGCCCGTTTGCCTGCCTCAAAGAGCTTTCCCATGAACCCCCGGTCCGGCTCGGACCCATCCCCCATCTTGGCTTCGAAGCTGATCCCGTCTTCCATCCAGTTCATGGCCCCGGCCTCGGCAATCACGGTTTCGCCCGGATCAAGTTCCACTTCTACGGTCTGCATATCATCCCCGAAAATCTTATATTCCACTTCATGGCATTTCATAGCCGCCTCCAAAATTAAGGTTGAATAAAACAGAATTCAGCATTAAAGCTTGGTATACACTTTTTTAACGAAGAAATAAACTGCCGGAGGATGTGAATGAGTAAGATCGGATTTGAAAACCGGGTGGCTGTTGTGACGGGCGCAGGGGAGGGGATCGGCCGGGATTATGCCCTGGACCTGGCCAGAAGAGGGGCCAGGGTCGTGGTCAATGATATCGGCCAAGATGCCGAAGGAAAAAGCACGGCCCAAAAAGTTGCAGAGGAAATCATCAGCGCCGGGGGCCGGGCCGCAGCCAGCCTGGATTCCGTCGCCACCATGGCCGGGGGCCAAAGGATTATGGAAACGGCCATGGACCATTTCGGTCGGGTGGACATCCTTATCAACAATGCCGGGATCTTAAGGGACCGCACCTTCATGAAAATGACGGAACAGGAATGGGATGAGGTCATCGGCGTCCATTTGAAAGGGGCCTTCTGCGTGACCCAGCCCGCCGTAAAGATTATGAAGGACAACCAATACGGCCGCATCGTGTTTACGGCATCCTCCTCGGGCCTCTACGGCGCCTTTGGCCAGGCCAATTACGGGGCCGCCAAAATGGGGGTCATCGGCCTCATGAATTCATTGAAACTGG
>JAABTB010000314.1 GCA_011390085.1 Desulfobacula sp. | reverse complement strand
AGGCTGCCCATGATCATCAGCAAATCAAGGCCCACGGCCCTGGCCGTTGACATGGGAAAATCCCTGAACATGACCCTTGCCTGTGCCTTTGAATCCAAAAATCTGATTATTTTCTGCGGAGAAGCCCGCATTAAAAGGGAAGGGACCGGGACAAAATTGACTGTTTAGAAAAATGACCGAACCTAAATAAAATTATGAGGAGGACAATTTGAAGATTCTCACAACCGTAAAAAAAGTAGTTGATGTGGAATTGAATATCCACGTTAAAGATGGGGCCATTGTGGAAGACGGGCTTCAGTATGTGATCAATGCCTGGGATGAAAACGCTGTGGAAGCCGCGGTTCAGCTTAAGGAAAAAAATAATGCCGAAACTACCCTGGTGAGTCTCGGCGGCGGAGATAATTCCGACATTATCCGTAAATGCTATGCCATGGGCATTGACGAGGGTATCCATGTGGATGACCCGGCCTTGGCCAAGGCCGATTCAGTCGTTTATGCCAATGTTCTGAAAAAAGTGGTTGAAAAGGGCGGCTATGACCTGGTGATCACGGGCAAGCAGGCCCAGGATACGGACAGCGGGCAGACCGGCATCATGCTGGCCGAAGCCCTGGGGTTCCCCTGTGTCAGCAATGTGGTGTCCATTGATGTCCTGGATGACACCCATATCAAAGTGTCCCGTCTCGGGGACAGCGGAACCGAAATCATCGAGCTTACCCTTCCGGCCGTTGTCACCGTCAGTGACAGCATTAATGAACCCCGGCTCCCGGCTATGCGCGGGATCATGATGGCCAAGAAAAAGAAAATCGATTCCATGGACCTGGCCGGTCTTGGAATTTCAGGGGCCGAAGCCGGAAGCAATGCCTTAAAATCCGAGGTGGTTGAATTTATGGCATCCAAAACACGAAAAGCCGGACGCAAATTTGAAGGCGATGCCGCAAAAATTACGGCTGAGGTCGTGGGTCTTCTGGCTACCGAAGCAAAGGTTTTCTAACACTAACGGATTCTTGGAAGGAAAAATATATTATGGCTAAAGTACTTGTAATTGCAGATATCAAACAGGGCGTACTCAAAGGCAGTACCTTGGAACTTTTATCAAAGGCCAGAGCCATCGGCGCAGAAACGGCTGTTGTGGCCGTGGGCAACAATATTTCGTCCCTGGCGGCAGACCTGGCCAAGGCCGGTTCCGACACCCAGTACATGGCAGACGATGCAAGCCTTGACCTCTTTTCCGCAGGCCCCTATGCCTCCTGCGTGGTGGATGCGGCCAAACAGTCCAATGCCGATATGATCTGGTTTGGTTTTTCCGAAGGCGGCAAGGCCGTTGCTCCCAGGGTAGCGGCTCAACTCGGGGCTGCCTGTGCAACGGAAATCACCGATGTCACCCTGACCAACGGCAACATTGAAATCGTCCGTCCGGCCATTGCCAACAAAGTCATGCAACGCGTGAAAGTGAACACCAAACAACTGGTGGCCGTTGTCCGGGCCGGGGCCTTCCAGGCCGTGGAAGGCAATACGGGGAAAGAAAATGTGGTCAAACTCAGCATCCCGGCAGCGGATTTAAAAGCCGTGATCAAGGAAATTGTTTCCGATGCCACGGGTGAGATCGATCTGGCCGACGCCGATATCGTCGTATCCGTAGGCCGCGGCGCCAAGGACCAGGCCGGTGTGAATCTGGTCAAAGACCTGGCCAATGATCTGAAAGCCGGGTTCGGGTCGTCCCGGGCCATGGTGGACGGCGGTTTCATGGCCCATAACAAGCAGGTGGGCCAGACCGGAAAAATTGTTGCCCCCACCCTTTATATGGCCATGGGCATCTCCGGCGCCATCCAGCATCTGGCCGGCATGAACGGGTCCAAGGTCATCCTGGCCGTGAACAAAGATCCTGAGGCTCCGATTTTCAACGTGGCAGATTATGGCATTGTCGGTGACCTGTTTGAAGTGGTGCCGATACTTCGTGAAGAACTTAAAAAAATCAGAAAATAGGACGAGGTACAGATGAATCCCCTTTTGATGAGTATCCTGCTGATTGTCGCCCTGGCCATCTTCGGCCGCACCATGGTTCAGAAAATTCAATTGCTCATGGCCCTGGAACCTGCACAAAGAACAGACCGGATCATGGACCGGATCAAGAATATGGTGATCATCGCCGTGGGCCAGAAGCGCCTGGTGGGACGTAAAAAAGAGTTTGCCTCGGGCCTGATGCACGCCTTCATCTTCTGGGGATTCTGCGTTCTTCTCATCCGGAGCATCATGCTCTACGGTGAAGGCTTTGTGGAAGGATTTCAACTGCCCCTGTTCAACGAGAATTTCCTCCTGGGATACCTGTATATCGGCCTGAAAGACATCATGGAAGGCATTGTGCTGGTTATGGCCGCCTATGCCATTTTCCGGCGGGCCGTGATCAAGCCGGAACGGCTTCACAATACCTGGGAAGCCTATTTTGTCCTCTGCATGATCGTCACCTTAATGGTCTCCGATCTGCTCCTGGACGGGGCCCGGTATAATCTCATCACCCTTCATAACAATCCCCATAACCTTCATTTTTTCAACAATATCAGCTATGGCAATGAATTTATCTGGACCCCGGTATCCGTCGCTGCCGCTTCCCTGATATCTCCCCTGGGGGCCGATGCCACGGGCTATGTCCTGACGGCCATGTTCTGGCTGCACATTATCACCCAGTTGACCTTTTTAAATTTTCTGCCCCTGGGAAAACATTTCCATGTCATTACCTCCCTTCCCAATGTATTTTTAAAATCTTTGGGATATCCCCATGAAAAAACAAAGGTCCTGGACCTGGAGAATGAAGCGGCCTGGGAAGATGAATCCCTCGGCATGAACCATATCCACCAGCTCAACTGGAAACAGGGACTGGATCTGTATACCTGCACGGAATGCGGCCGGTGCAAGGAAGTCTGTCCGGCCTTTTCCACGGACAAGCCCCTGAACCTCTATGATTTTAATATGGACTTAAAGCACGAACTCCTGGACAATGCCGGCAAGGTCATCCAACGCAAAAAACTCGCCCTGGCTTTGGCCGATGAACCGGATGAAGCCAAAAAAGAAGAGATCAAGGCAGAAATGGCCGGGCTGAAAAGCGAGAAAGCGCTGGTGGGCGATGTGATCAAGGAAGACACCCTCTGGGCCTGCACCACCTGCCGGGCCTGTGAAGAGGTCTGTCCCGTGACCATTGAACATGTACCCCGCATCATTGCCATGAGACAGGGCCAGACCCTCATGGCCGAAGCCTATCCCAAGGAACTCAACACGGCCCTCAAGGGCCTTGAACGCAACGGCAATCCCTGGGGCATCGGCTATGACAAGCGGGCCGACTGGGCCGAGGGCCTGGGTGTACAACTCATGGCCGAAGATTCGGATGTGGATTATCTCTTATGGGTGGGCTGTGCCGGGTCC
>JAABTB010000313.1 GCA_011390085.1 Desulfobacula sp. | reverse complement strand
GGGCCGCCTGCAAGATGCAGGTGCAAAGCGTTTATGACGCCATGGAGCGCCTGAAACCCAAACGGATGGTGGGGACCGAATGCGGCCATGCCCACCGGGCCACCGTGGTGGAGGGTCCCTATTGGGCAGGCCGTCCCGACGGCCGCCCGCCCGTCGAATCCATTCATTATATTGAATGGCTGGCTGAGGCCCTAAGGACCGGTAAGCTGAAAATCGACCCGGCCAAACGCATTAAAGAACCGGTAACGCTCCAGGATTCCTGTAATTATGTCCGAAACCACGGCTTACGTGAGGTGGCAAGAGAAATCATCTCCTATATTGTCGAACCCGGCTATTTTATCGAAATGGCGCCCAACAAGGAACACAATTTCTGCTGCGGCGGCGGCGGCGGATTTAACGGCATCGGACTGTTCCGAAAACAGAGGAATGTGGGCCTGAAATGCAAAAGAGATCAGATCCTGGCCACGGGAGCCAAGCTGGTCATTGCCCCCTGCCATAACTGCTGGGACGCCATCCGGGATCTGGAAGAAGAATTTGAGATCGGCATCCGCTGGTCGTTTTTAAAGCCCCTGATCATCAAAATGCTGATTGTCCCGGAACATCTGCGGCCTGTTGACGAGGATATTGAAGAGGACATGGACGAGGATGAGGAAGAATAGGTTGTAAGCCTCAGGGAGGTCTTCTGATCGATTGCATGGCTTAAAGAGTGACATGGACAAAGAGATCATTTTGAAAAAGAAAATTCTCGTCATAGAAGATGACTCACACATTCAGCAATATCTTGTTTCCCTGCTCAAGGATCATGGTTATGATGTCTATGAAGCCGGGGATGTGCAGAAAGGCCTCGTCCAGACGGAAAAACACAGACCTGATCTGATAACCCTTGACATTGAAATGCCGGGAGACTGGGGCCCCAGATTTTATCATCACCTGGCAAAAATCCCCGGATTAAAAAAAACACCCGTTATCGTTATCAGCGGACTTCCCGGACATCAGTGCGCCGTCATGAATGCCGCGGCATCGCTGTCAAAACCCTTTGACCGGGAAGAGCTCTTGGATATCATCCAGCATACCATCGGTTGAATCAGAAAGGCCATGAGACTTACAACCAAAAGCAGATATGGGACCCGACTGATCCTTGACATAGCCGTTTACGGCAAGGACAAGCCTGTTCCCTTAAGCGATGTGTCAAACCGGCAGAATATTTCCGTTAAATATCTGGAGCAGATTACCAGAAAATTAAAGAAAGCCGGTATCGTCGACAGTTGCAGGGGGCCTTCCGGCGGTCATATGCTTGCAAAATCACCGGATGAGATATCCATCGGGCAGATTGTCAGAATCCTGGAAGAATCAACCGTGATTGCCGATTGCGCAGATCAGAAAAAGAAAATTTGCGGTGTCTGCAACCGGGCAGGGGAATGTTTGTCCCGATGGGTCTGGGTCGAAGCCGGGCGCGCCATGTTTGATTGTCTGGATAAGATTACCATCTCAAGCCTTTTATCCATTGAAGGCGGAAAACTCAAAAAGAAATAGCCCGCCCCCCCCTCCATGAATTTCGGATTGCTGATCCTCTTGATTTTGTATTCTGACTGAAAAAACACTGTTTGCAGAGACGACCTGAAATTATTTTTCTTCTTGACAGGCGGAATACGGATAAGTAAATATTACTTACCCTAACCCCTAATCTTTTTTACGAGGTGATACATGGCTCCCAGGTTAACGGATCAAAGAGATATTGAGTTTGTTTTATACGAGCAATTCAAGGTGGATGCTTTTTTACAGTCCGACAAATACAAGGCATTTAACAAAAAAATGTTTGATATGGTTGTAAAAGAGGCAAAAAATCTGGCAATAAAAGAAATTTTCCCCACCTATGCCGAATGTGACAGAGAGGGCGTGAAATTTGAAAACGGTTCGGTCAAGGTGCCGGAATGTCTCAGAAAGCCTCACCAGCTTCTTGTGGAAGGGGAATGGGGCGCCCTGACGGAAAGCCAGGACTATGGCGGACAGGGCCTGCCCTTCACCATTGCCCAGGCTGCCCTGGAATACCTCATCGGCGCCAATTATATCATGATGACCTATCCCATCCTGGGCCACGGCGCCGGGAAAATGATCGATCTTTTCGGCACGGAAAAACAAAAGGAACTTTTTCTGAAAAAACTCTATACCG
Organism: Desulfobacula sp.; assembly: GCA_011390085.1. GTDB lineage: Bacteria > Desulfobacterota > Desulfobacteria > Desulfobacterales > Desulfobacteraceae > Desulfobacula. The sequence goes on along the minus strand of JAABTB010000313.1, from coordinate 1,261 downwards.
GAATCTGGGGCGGCACCATGCTCCTGACCGAGCCGGGAGCCGGATCGGATGTGGGCGCCCTGACCACTTCGGCCAAAAAGCGGGATGACGGCCTTTATGATATTACGGGCAGCAAGATTTTCATTACCAACGGGGAGCAGAACCTCACGGAAAACATCATCCATCCCGTACTGGCCCGGATAGAAGGGGCACCGGCCGGGACCAAGGGAATTTCCCTCTTCATTGTCCCCAAGATCTGGGTCAATGAAGACGGCTCCCTGGGCGAGGCCAATGATGTGGTCTGTACCGGCGTGGAAGAAAAAATGGGGCTCCACGGCAGCCCGACATGTTCTCTCGCTCTTGGAGGGAAAGGCAAATGCAGGGGCTTCCTCCTGGGTGCGCCCAACCAGGGTATGGAGGTCATGTTCCATATGATGAATGAGGTCCGCCTGGAGGTGGGAACCCAGGCCTTTACCAGCGCCAACCTGGCCTACCAGCATGCTCTGGATTATGCAAAACAAAGGCTCCAGGGCAGAAGTGTCGAGCATCTTGCCGACCACGGAGCAGCCCAGGTGCCCATCATCCGGCACCCGGATGTGAAACGGATGCTCCTGAAAATGAAAGCCTATGTGGAAGGATTGCGGAGCCTTATTTATTATGTGGCCTATTGTTTTGACAAGGAAGCCACTTCCACGGATGAGGCAGAGGTTGGCAAATACAAAAATCTCACCGGCATCCTGACCCCCATTGTCAAGGCCTATACCAGCGAAAAAGGGTTTGATGTCTGTGTGGAGGCCATGCAGGTCTTCGGCGGATATGGATATACCCGGGAATACCCTGTGGAGCAGATGGTCAGGGACTGCAAGATCGCCTCCATTTATGAAGGGGCCAACGGGATCCAGGCCATGGATTTTCTGGGCCGCAAGGTAGGGGGAAGCAAGGGCCGGATGCTCAAAACCCTGGTCCAGGAAATGACCCTTACCATAGCAGCGGCAAAGCAGCAGGACCGGTTGAAAGGGCTTGCAGGAAAATTGGAATCCGCCGCCGGGCTGCTGGAAACCACCTGCACCCAGGCCATTCAGGCCCTGTTTTCAGCACAATCCCCATCGGCCTTTGCCTGCGCCCATCCCCTGATGGAGGCCACCGGGGATGTGGTCATGGCATGGATGCTCCTGTGGCGGGCCTCCGTTGCGGTGGAAAAGCTTGACGGCAAAGAAGCCGCTTTTTACACGGGCAAGATCAAGGCAGCCGAATTTTTTATCACCACCATCCTCCCGGCCAC
>JAABTB010000312.1 GCA_011390085.1 Desulfobacula sp. | reverse complement strand
CTGATATCTTCTGACATAACCCAGGACTTTTTCAATATCCTTAAGGATTTTTATCAATGGCTGAGCCCCCAAAATTCCCCCGACTTTTTCAAGAACCCGGCCGCAATATTCCGTAAATCCGGTAATCAGAAATTCCTTTGGATCTCTCATATAGTCCATTGCCTCCAGAACAGAGACAATGCTTTTGAGATTTGCCCGGCTGTGATTGTCCGGATGATAGTCCTTGAGCAGCCGTTTATATTCATCGGCAAGCCCGGATTTGCTTTCTTCAAACAGAGAATAGCTTCGATCTCCAAGCTCATCAACAATATTTTTCCAGATGGCGGTAAGGATATCGTTAAAGACAATCAAAATCGCCGAATAATCATCATCTCCCTGGGGGTCGGCCGGGCTGATCAGTTCTTCTTTCTGTTCGATGAGGCCCGAAGAAATGACCGAGAAAAAAATCTTATACACGGCAAATTCATCATAACCACTTTCATCAATAATCCGGCGCACCGTCCGGGTGCCGTCAATTAGGGAAAGAATCCGCCATTCATTGGCATTCAATTTTGTTTCTTCCTTGCTTTGCATCTTTCCCGACATTTTAAACACAATCCTGTCGCTGGGTATAAATTTCTGAAGCACCGATAATTCATCGATCCGCCGGGATGCTTCCAGAATCAGCTTCATGGGATTCAGTTGGGTGATGATCATGCCCTTCAGATTCAGTTTGGCATCCTTATATTCAAACCTGCCCTTTTTCCAAAACAAAAGATTATATAAGATGGCCTCCACTTGTTTTGTATTATATTTCTTAAGGGTCTCAAGAGAAATATATCCCTTGTCCACCAGGATTTTGCCCAGATGCATCTTTTCTTCTTTGGCCAGGGCCAGGCATTTTTGAAGCTGATCAGCAGAAATCATCCCGTCTGCTCTCATGAGAAATCCAAGCCTGGCTTCTTTTAAAGAAGCCGAAGCATAGACAATGGTCCCCTGATCAAAAAAAACCCTGCTTTCTTCGGCATCCGAAGTCACCGTTAAAACACCTGTTTTCTGGTCATTGCACAGAAGTTGAAGAATGCTTGCAAGCGTCAATCCCTCAAAATCGCCCTGAAGATTCATAATGTCCCTTTTATCCTATTTGCATCTTTTTTCCGGTCATTATTGTTTTGCTGATGAAAAACGATGATGCGTTCATTATGCCACAATCATCCTGCCAACACAATATGATCTAAAGAAACCCGCCACTCTTGAAATCATGAGCCTCGCATATCAATGATCCGGCAAGCCTTGGTGTCCCCAGGGTTGAAAACATGACACGCGATCCAATGATCTGGATTCTCTTCAGAGCCTTGTAACAGGGGTTCTTGCTCAAAGCAGAGGTCCTGCACATACCCGCACCGGGTATTAAACCGGCAACCGACAGGCGGATGTTCTGCCGAAGGGACTTCTCCTTTGAGCAAAATCCGCTTTTTCCGGCTCCTGGGGTCTGGAATAGGAATGGCCGATAAAAGCGCCCTGGTATAGGGATGCCTAGCATTTTCATAGATATCTCCGGCATTTCCCAGTTCAACCATCTTGCCGGAATACATGACGCCGATCTTGTCTGAAATATGGCGGACAACAGACAGGTCATGGGAAATCATGATATAGGTGAGCCCCATTTCCTGCTGAAGCGCCAACAGAAGATTCAGAATTTTGGACTGGACGGAAACATCAAGGGCGGAAACCGGTTCGTCACACACAATGATTTCCGGGTCAAGGCTGATGGCTCTTGCAATACCAATCCGCTGCCGCTGTCCCCCTGAAAATTCGTGAGGAAATTTGGCGAGGGCATCCGGCAGCAGTCCCACCTTTTCGATGAGGGCATGAATCTCCTGATCAAGATGCTTTCCATCCCTGCCATGGATAATATATTTTTCTTCAAGGATTTGCCTGACCGTCTGCCGGGGATCCAGTGATTCGAAAGGGTCCTGAAAAATCATCTGCAGCGTGGATGCCGACTCTTTTCTCGGGACGCCATGGGTTCCAAAAAACGGCTTCCCCTTAATCCTGATTTCGCCGACCGTCGGTTCCGTCAATCCCGTGATACACCGGCCAAGGGTGGTTTTTCCGCAGCCCGATTCCCCCACAATACCGAGGGTCTCCCCTTTTTTGACAGAAAACGATACACCGTCAAGGGCGTGAATATGACCGGTCTGTCTCAAAAAGACCCCGCTGGTGACGGGAAAATATTTTTTAAGCTGATCTACTCGGATAATGTCCATCTTCACCATTATTTATAAGAAAACCCATGGCTCATTTAACATGATCCATAGAATAATAAAACAGAAGCTTTGAAAAAGCTATTGCCGGCTCCGGTCACGGCATGCCAGGGCTGACCATGGGATTGATTGAGGCAGGATGGTGCAGGACATAAAAAAAGGAGGGCGGCTTCGGATCAGCAGCCCTCCTTTGGAAAATCTATTGAACCACTACATTGACTGCAGCAGGTCCTTTTTGTCCTTGTTCGATATCAAAGGTCACCTTATCGCCTTCATTCAGCGATCTGAAACCTGTTGACTGGATGCCTGAATGATGAACAAATACATCCGGCCCGTTTTCCTGCTCGATAAACCCAAACCCCTTTGAATCATTGAACCATTTTACGATCCCATTTGCCATTGTGACTTTCTCCTTACTTAAATTAATTGATTTTAGTTTCAAACTTCAGGTCCAGCCACTTTCACAGATGGGTCTTGCCTTTAGAACGAAACTCAAAAGCCTTCATACAGAAGGGTTTTGTAGATATTTATTGGGTTTATTTTAAAAAAGCAAGACTTATTTTTAAAACTTGAAATTTTTATCGCCCCTGTTCATCCGCCATATGACATCTGACGCTGTGATTTTGCCCCATTACCCGTTCTTCAGGGTCTTTACTCTTACAGATATCTGCACAAAGGGGGCAGCGGGACTGGAACCTGCATCCTCCGGGCATATCCGTAAGCGACGGGACATGACCGGAAATTGTAGGAAGCATTGTTTTCGGTCTTTGGGCCCGAGATGGAATCGATGCCAGAAGCCCCTTTGTATAGGGGTGCAGGGAATAGTGAAAAATATCCTGAACACAGGCGCTTTCAACGATTTTTCCGGCATACATCACCGCCACATCGTCACAGTTCTCTGCGATCACGCCCAGGTCGTGGGTGATGAGAACCACCGACATCCCGGATTCCTGTTTTAATTTTCGGATCAGATCCAGGATCTCTGCCTGAACCGTGACATCCAAGGCCGTGGTAGGTTCGTCGGCAATGAGGATATCAGGCCTGCACGCCAGGGCCATGGCTATCATGACCCGTTGCCGCATACCCCCTGAAAGCTGATGGGGATATTTTTTCATGACAATGCCGGGATCGGAAATCCCCGCTTTTTCAAGCAGGCTCAAGGACGCATCCGCCATTTTTGTCCGGGACA
>JAABTB010000311.1 GCA_011390085.1 Desulfobacula sp. | reverse complement strand
TTAGAAAAAGCGACACCTTGTGGGATCTGTCCCAGAAATTCTATAATTCTGAGTGGGACTGGCCAGGGCTCTGGGAAATGAATCAGGATATTAAAAACCCCCACTGGATTTATCCGGGGAAAAAGATTCGGATTTTCCTAAAAGAGAGCACCACCGTAAAACCCAAACTTACAAAAATTGAGGAAGTCAAACAAGAAAAACCACCCGAAAAGATTATCCCTTCCTTTTCTTTTTCTGAAATGGATCGAATCGGATTCATACGAAAAGATGCCGAGCCTGCATTTGGAAGTGTCATAAGGGATCAGGACAACAAAATCATGATGTCGTCCAATGATATCATCTATATAAAACCTTCCGGAAAAGGGACTTTGATTCCTGGAAGCCTTTATCATGTTTTCAGTACCAGCCCGGTTAAAACGAAAACCTTTTCAGGCATAAAGCATATCCTTCGCGCCCGGATTAAAATTCGTGAAGACAAGACAACATATGCCACCGCAAAAGTAATAAAGGCTTACAGGGAAATCCGTGAAGGGGATATGATCATGGCATACAGACCCCGGGAACCTTTATTAACAGTGGATGAAAGCCCTTCTCCCGTCAATGGGCGAATCCTTTGTTCCGAGGATGACAATCTCATGATTAATGACAACCGGATCGCCTTTATCGACATCGGCAGCGACCATGTCGCGCCGGGGCAGATCTATTCCGTCATGAGGATACTCAATACGACCGACAAGGGCCTCTGGCCGAAAAATGCAAAGAGCCAGGTTAAATTTGACAATATCAACGCCGGAAAACTAATTGTCCTTCACACCGAAGACATTTCATCCACAGTGATGATCCTGTCATCCAAATATGAAATCAACCCGGATGATATTGTCAATTAAGGATATTTGTATAAAGTCTTGAGCTTTGCCCTTTAATCCCAGGTCACCCTTAAAATTTCCTGATAAGTGGTCTGTCCGTTCAGCATTTTTCTGATACCATTTTCGCGCAAAAGCACAAGGCCTTCTTCCACTGCTTTTTTCCGGAGCGTATCCAATGCGTCACCGGCGGTCAAAAGCTTAAGCGATTCTGAATAGGGCATGACTTCATAAATCCCGGTCCGGCCTTTATATCCCGTATTCCTGCATTTTGAGCATCCCTTGCCGTGTTTGAGTTTAACGATACCCTGGGATTGAACCTTCAGACCCAGATCCGACAATTCTTTTGCACTCATCTCAAAACTCTGGGAACAATAGGGACATATTTTTCTGACCAGCCTCTGAGCCACAATCCCGTTCAGAGAAGAGTGAATCAGATAGGGCGGGATTCCAAGATCAAGCAGCCTGAAAATGGTTGTTGCCGCATCATTGGTATGAAGGGTGGATAGCACCAGATGCCCTGTCAGGGCAGCCTGGACTGCCGCCTGGGCAGTTTCAAGATCCCTTATTTCGCCCACCATGATAATATCCGGGTCCTGGCGCAGGATATTTCTCAGCACCGACCCGAAAGTTACATTGATGGCCGGCTGAACGGCAATCTGGTTGAATTCTTCGTGAATCATTTCAATGGGATCTTCTATGGTGGTGATGTTCACTTCGGGCGAAGACAACATTCTGAGGCTGGAATAAAGGGTCGTGGACTTTCCGGACCCTGTGGGACCCGTCACCAGGACAATGCCGAAGGGCATGGTAATCAGTTTTTTATACCTTTCAAAATCCTCCTCAAAAAACCCGAGCAACTCAAGATCCTGGAAAAGGACATCCGGGTCCATGATCCTGAGCACCACTTTTTCACCAAAGGCCACGGGAATTGTCGAAACCCGGATTTCCACCTCTTTATCATCCTTTTCCATTTTGATCCGGCCGTCCTGGGGCCTTCTTTTCTCAGCCATATCCAATCTAGACAAGGATTTTATCCTGCTGACCACAGCGTTGTGAAGTTTTTTGGGAAGCTTGTAAACCGTATGCAGCACTCCATCGATCCGCATTCTCACAAGGCAGATATCCCGCTTGGGTTCGATATGAATATCACTGGCCTTCTGGTCAAAGGAATAGCTGAAAAGATGATTTACGGCGTTCACAATATGCTGGTCGGTTGCGGGCAGATCATCAGTGGATTTTAAACTGACAAACTGCTCAAGGTTACCGATATCAATGCCCCTTGTGGAAAAAAGATCTTCAGCCGCAGCAATGGAATGCCTGAATCCAAAAAATTCACCGATAAGCTTTTCAATATCCGATTTTGAACTGAGAACGGTTTTCACCTTAAGCTTTGACACCATTTCAACATCTTTAATCGCTTCATAATTAAAAGGATCAGGGGTTGCCACAATCAATTTGCCCTCCTCAATCATCAAAGGCAGCAGAAGATGCCGGGCGGCAAAGGATTTTGATATGGTGCCCGTGACAAGGTTCAGTTCCAGTGTCAAAGGATCAATTTTTTTATAGGGAACTTTCCAGACTTCCGCCAGGGTTGAATAAATCAGGTCCTCGTCAATCACTTTGCCCGGCTCATCGTTTCTTGCCGGCTTTAAATACAGGATAATATCAATAAAAGATATCAGGTCCGTCAGTTGTTCCGGGGACAATTCATTCTCTTTTCCCTTTATCTTCTGCTCTAAAAGAATCGTTCTCACCCTGCTTTCTTTCTTCAGGAGATCCCGGGCCTGTTCCCTTGAAATCAAACGGGCAGCCATAAGTGCTTTGCATAGATTCTGAGAAGAAAATCTTTTGTCCTTCTGATTCTGCATATTTTTTTCCTGACACATTAGGGTTATCGTTTTCTCTTCTATATATGGGTAGCCTATAAAATTGTAAAGTCGCATTTTTACTTACCGTTGAAGTACAAGGTTCTTCATCCGGAATGGGCTCCCGGCATATTAGAAAAACAACCTTCTTGAAGGCAACGAAAGGAGATATGAATAATAAAATTATTAATGCTTGACTTTTATTCATATCTCTATATACTTATCACAGTGTGCGGATATAAGTGATGCACATATGTTTCTTCCTTAAGGTGTATTCCCTGATTATCAAATGTGATTACCCCCCAAAGTTCGAAGCTACAATTTTTTTATTTTTTATTACAGGAGACTGCCAACATGGCTACTGGTATCGTAAAATGGTTTAACGACTCAAAAGGTTTTGGATTTATCGAAAGAGAAGATGGTGGAAAGGATGTATTTGTACATCATTCAGGTATTAATACCACAGGGTTTAAATCCCTCAATGAAGGGGCCCGTGTTTCTTTCGATATTGAAGAGGGTCAAAAAGGACCTTCCGCAGCAAATGTAACCGTGATTTAGTTAACCGTTTTATTTGCTTTAAAAAAAAGTTATTTCGGTAACTTTAAAAAGCCTCTGGATATTCAATGTTCAGAGGCTTTGTTATTTTTCAACCCCTCCCCTGTTTAATCATAACCGATGGCTCAGGCTTGTTTTCTTTTTCTTGACATTT
>JAABTB010000310.1 GCA_011390085.1 Desulfobacula sp. | reverse complement strand
TTTTATGATGTAGCGGCATCCAGTTTTCTAAAATTAATCCAGGTATCAAATAACCCGCATCCGATGACAAGGAGCAGGAATTGAGGGAGGATTGCAATCAGTAAATAAAAAAAAAATCTGACGGCGAACGGGGCCCTCTTTTTCTGAAAAAAAAATGATACAACCGCAATTCCCTGAAAAAAATAAACAAACAATAATATGATCAAAATGTTAATAGAAATAATTTTTAATGCACCTGAGGCAAAGAAAATTAAAACCGATACGGCAATCAGGCCAAAGACAAGAGCATGAGGGGTCTTCCAGCGATTTAAATTTTCAATGGTTTTTACGATGATTCCTTTTTTTAATAAAATTTTCTTCGTTAAAAGGATATTCAGCCACAGCATCATCAGATACGAATTGATAAATATGCCCGGAGCAGCCAGAAGAATAACCGAATTTTCCTTTTCAAACATCTGCCGGTCAAGATTCATTTCAGGATAAAGACGTTCTAATTCTGAAAAAAACTCTCCTGACACGGCGTAATAGTTTGAAATATAACCGGACATCAGTTGTTGAATGTCCCGGCCTGATGAAACAGAATACAGAAATACCCCCACAAGACAGGACCCGAATACGATAAGGCAGGTGGCCGGCATTATTTTTCCAACCGGAAAATGGTTTTCAATGCACTCACCCAGAACAAAACCCGTCATCAAAAGGGAGCCGAAATAAAGGGTGACCATCGCAATATTACGGGTGACCAGCATGAGTATGGCAAGGCTTGTCAGCATGATGATGATCCCGCCTTTTCTTCCTGTTTTCAACCTGTATAACAATACGGGCAGAGGAAGGAACACCCAGGCTACGACGCCTGTCAGCGGTATCATATAAATGCCGGCAATCATCAACATATATAAAAGGATACCGGTTAAAATATCCTTGATTATTGCTGATTGTATCTGCATGCCTGTCATCTGCATTATTCCTCGGTGGATCTGATCAATACATGGGTTTGCCGACAAAGGGAAGCAAAGCGATCATTCGGGACTGCTTGATGGCAACCGTTAACTCTCGTTGATGTTTGGCACAGGTCCCTGTGATTCTTCTGGGAATAATTTTGCCGCGTTCCGTAATAAACAGGCGGAGCGCTTTGGGATTTTTGTAATCAATATCAAGGTCCTTATCCACACAGAATCTGCATATTTTACGGCGTTGATAAAATTTGTTTTTACCGGCGCCTTTTTGGGGTTTTTTACTGCTGTTATTATACATGGTTATTTTCTCCCGATTTTAACTATTCTGGTTCTTCGTCAGTTTCCGTATCATCATCATCTTCTTCTTCAGAAGCATCTTCCTCAACCTCACCTTCCTTATCCGGTGCATCATCTGTTTCATCTGATTTTTGAGGTTTGTTTTTTGCTTCTTCAGCTTCTTTTTCAAGCTGCTCCAAGGTTACATGATCGAGGAGAAGAATGGTCATGAATTTCATGACATCATCACTCAGGCGGAGATTTCTCTCTAGCTCCTTAACCAGTTCGCCTGAACCGCCGTATGTAACACAGACATAATGACCCCGTAGTTTTTTCTTGATTTCATAGGATAGCTTTTTACTTCCCCAGTCATCGAAATCGATTAAATAGCCATTTTCTTTTGCAATGATATTTCTGACTTTATCAAACAGGTCCGTCCGTGTTTGATCCTGAAGATCAGGGTCGGAAATAAAAACAGTTTCGTATTTCCTCATTTTTTCTCCTTACGGATATAAAGCCCCGGCCATAATCCGGAGCAAGGATTAATAACAATGCAATACCTGCCGACCAAGTATTGCATAAAAACTATTTTCTATATCATTTATACCCCTTCGGGTCAATATGAATGTTCCCGGACCAAAATAAATTCATCCCCAATCAGATACGGATGAGGCTTTCCGGGATAAAATTAAGGCTTGTAATTTTCATGGATTTGGATTTTTCCTGTGATATTGACTTCCATCCAGAGATCCAGGTAGGGGTCAATCCTAAAATCGGTGTTAAAGATCAATTTGGTCCGGAGACAGATGCCGTTTTGCATATTCGAGAGGACACCCGGATTCGATGAACAGTTTCACTATATCTCTATCAATAAGCTGGTTTTCACCCATCTGCCTGAGTACCGTAAGCGTCTCACTCAAGGTCATGGGTTTTTTATAAGGCCTGTCCTTGGCACACAGGGCTTCAAAAATATCTGCAATGGCCAGGATCCTTGCCTGGGTATTAATATTTTCCCGGTCCAGATGCAAGGGATATCCTGAACCGTCCAGTTTTTCATGATGGGCCCCGGCAATGGAAGGAATGTGGGACAGTTTTTTGGGCCAGGGGAGTTTATTTAATATTTTTTCCGTTAAACGGGCATGGCTATTGATGATCTCCCGTTCCTTGGATGTTAAAGTTCCTTTTATGACACATAAATTTTCAAATTCATCCTCTGTGAGATAGGGCAGTTTTGAGAATTCGCAGGATTTTTCGTTGATCCCTTCAAGATCATCGATAATCCCCTGATCGAGCTCCTCCCGAGTTGAATTAATATGGGAAAGGGTCATCATTTCCGTTTTCAGGACCTCGATTTTCCGGGTACAGGCCGCATCTATCCGTGACATTTCTTCTTGTTTACCGGTCTGATCCAATAAAGACAGCTTTTTTTGGGCGGCGGCCAGTTTTTGATTGGCTTTAAAGAATTCCCACCGCATTCTGATGAGTTCTATTCTGTCAAAGACCGTTTCAAGCCTGGTGGATTTGCTGATAATATGATCCGGTGTCGTTATTTTCCCGGTATCGTGCATTAAGGCGGCTATTCTCAGTTCATCCATCTGGTCGTCGGGAAGATGGATATGGCTAAGGGTATGATTTTCATTTATTTTCCCTGCAATCAGGATGCACAGTTCCGTCACCCGCTGGATATGGCCTCCGGTGTGCTTGGATTTTTCATCTATGGATACGGCAATGGCTTTGATAAAGGCCTCAAACAATTCCTTCATCTCAACGATGAGCTTTTGCTGGGTTAGGATGACCGAAGCCTGGCTGGCCAGGGCGGCGGCTTTTTCCTGGACATCTTTGCTGAAAGGGATGATTTTTCGGAAAGACGGGTCCCTGGAATTGATCAGCTGGAGAACGCCGATAATATCATCCTCATGGTTTCTCATGGGAATGACAACCATGGATTTGCTCCTATAGTGAAGCGCCTCATCAAATTTCCGGGTTCCATTGAATTGAAATTGATTTGTTTTATAGACATCCTCCAGATTAACGATTTCTCCGGTGTGAAATACATAGGAAGACACATTTGAAAGATTTGGCCGATTATCTTCCAGATACAGCGGAACCCCCTGAAGATCAAGTCCTTCGGCTTCCTCATCAATATTGAGGGAATCGTTATGAAAAACATGGAAATTCAGTTTCTTTTTTTGGGGATCAACCAGATACAGGGTTCCACCGTC
>JAABTB010000309.1 GCA_011390085.1 Desulfobacula sp. | reverse complement strand
AAATTTTATGATACCGGTGCTCCCGAAGAGTTCAGATCCAATCTTACCCTCATTGAGGATGGTAAAGACATCCTCACAACGGATATCCGCGTCAACCAGCCTCTGAGATACAAGGGCATTAATATTTTTCAGTCATCTTACGGTTCAGCTCCGCCGGATCAGGTAAGCCTTGAAATCATAGCCGGGCAGGACAATCCCACAGTGGTAAGGACCGTAAAAATAGGAGAAGAAATTCAACTGCCCGACGAAAAGACCCTGTTTAAATTAGAAGGCTTTTTGCCTCATTTTGATTTCAGCGGACATGACCTTGGCCCGACCTTTATCGGCAGAATTCTTGAAATGGACGGCAAGAGCTTCCAGATCGGATTACCCCTGAAATTCCCCACCTTTGATAAAATGCGTAAAGGGCATTATGCTTTTGTCATCAAAGCGGCTGAACAGAAACACTATACAGGACTCCAAATCACAAAGGATCCGGGAATATGGTATGTCTATACCGGATTTATGCTGATGATCATTGGATGCTGGATCACCTTTTTTATGGCCCATGAATCCTATTTCATTGAGATTCAGACCTCGGGGGAGAAGACTTCTAATCTCAGTATATCAGGGACCTCTAATCGAAACAACCAGGGGTTAAAACTTAAAATTCGAAAATTGTGTCACACGTTAAAAGGATAAATATTTTTTATGAACAGCTCATTCCTATTGTCGACAACCACCTTTATTTATGCCTTGGCCACGATTTTCTATGTCGGGTCCTTTGCATTTAAAAAACAGATTCTTGCCAAGATCGGTTTTATCGTGCTTGTGATCGGTTTTTTAGACAATTCCGCCGGAATTATCCTTCGTTGGATTGAATCCTATCAGATGGGATATGGGCATGCTCCTTTTTCCAATATGTATGAATCCCTGGTTTTTTTCTCCTGGACCGTCGCCGTCCTTTATATTTTTGTTGAACTCAAATACAAGGAAAGCATCATCGGTGTTTTTGTTTCTCCTTTGATATTTCTTGCCATTGCCTATGCATCCTTTGATCCCAGTATCAGCAATAAGATTTCTCCTTTGATTCCGGCTTTAAAAAGCAACTGGCTCATTGCCCATGTCATCACCTGTTTTCTGGGCTATGCAGGCTTTGCCGTGGCTTTCGGATTCAGCATCATGTATTTTATCAAACCTCAAAATCCTGAATCCGGGTCGATTTTTGCTAAACTGCCCTCATGGGAACTCATAGATGAATTGACCTATCAGATGGTGGTTTTCGGTTTTTTGTTTCTGACCATTGGTATCATCACTGGCGCAGTTTGGGCCAATTCTGCATGGGGTACATACTGGAGCTGGGATCCCAAAGAGACCTGGTCTCTGATTACCTGGTTTGTTTACGCCATTTTCATGCATTTAAGAATGATGAAAGGTTGGTCCGGAAAAAATCTGGCCTGGATTTCCATCATTGGTTTTATCGCCGTTCTTTTTACCTATTTCGGTGTGAATTATCTTCTCAGCGGACTCCATAGCTACGCTTAACCATGGCCGTTCGGCATCCGTGATCATTATCTTAATTTGTCTTGACAAGAAAACAAGATATTAATATAGATTAACGCTAATTACGGACGCTGTTGCACGGCTGATCATTGCCGTCTGCAAAACAAATAGTCCGGGCTCCTGGTCCGGACAAATGGTTAACGTAACATCAACCTTATAAATTGATGGAGTTTTCATGAGTAAGAAAGAAAATGAAAATGGTTCCGCGGAAAGTGCAGGGGAATGCACTGCCGGTGACACAAAAGATGACAAAGGGCTGGGACTCGGCGTCATCTTTTTTATTGTGGCATTTGTTATATGCTTTTTATCCGGTACGCTGCTGTTCCCCAAATTGCTCTATTCAAAAAAAGAGCAGCCCTTTAATTTCAATCACGAACTTCATGTTGAACAAACAAGTGATTGTGAATCATGCCATGCATTAAGGGAAGACGGCAGTTTTAACGGCATTCCGAAACTTGCAAAATGCCAGGAATGCCATTCTGACACACCCTTGGGTGAGACAAAGGATGAGGCCGTGTTTGCGGAAATGTATGTAGCCAAAGAAAAGGAAGTTCCCTGGTATGTTTATTCGAGGCAACCGGATTGTGTCTTTTTCTCCCATGCTGCACATACCAAGACCAAAGGAATGGATTGTGTAACATGTCATGGCCCTATTGGAACATCCACGACTTTAAAACCCTACGAAGAGAATAGGCTTACAGGTTACAGTCGTGATATCTGGGGAAAGAATATCTGGGGAATTAAAAAACATTCCTGGGATCGCATGAAGATGGATGACTGCGCAGCGTGTCACAAAACGGAAACAGGCCATCAAGGATATTGTTTCCAGTGCCACAAATAAAAAACCTGAAAAACAAGAATTCAAAAACTTTATAGAGGAATAATTTATGAAAGTTGATCGAAGAAGCTTCTTGGGATTGGGACTAGGTGCAGTTGCAGGTTTTTCAGTTTCACCTGTTATGTTGAAACTGACAGATGATTCTTCCATCTGGACCCAGAACTGGCCCTGGACTCCTGTCCCTTTAGACGGAGAAGTGATGTATGAAAGTTCGGTCTGTAGCCTTTGCCCTGGAAGCTGCGGTATCAGTATCAGGAAGATTGACGATAGACCGGTTAAGATCGAAGGACTCAATGAATATCCCATTAATGACGGCGGCGCATGCCTCCATGGAATTTCCGGTCTTCAATATTTATATGATCCTTCAAGGGTTAAAACACCTTTGAAAAAAAACGGGGATAAATTTGAAGGAATTTCCTGGGAAGAAGCGGTTTCACTGGTTTCAGGAAAGCTTGCGGATATCAGGAATGCCGGAACACCTGAAAAACTGGCCTGTATCTCGGATAAGCATCAGGGATCGGTTTCAGGGCTTTTTAAACGGCTGTTGAAATCATTTGGCTCACCCAATTTTTATACCATGCCAAGCCTTGAATCCTATCTTGAATTGACGGCTGCTTCCCTGCATGGGAATGGAACCACCATTGGATTTGATCTTGAAAACTCTGATTTTATTTTAAGTTTCGGAGCCGGTCTTATCGAAGGATGGGGATCTCCGGTGGCCTGTATTAAAGCCAATGCATCCAGAAAGGAAAGAGGAGCAACACTTTGTCAGCTTGAGCCCAGGCTTTCCAACACAGCGGCCAATGCAGACCGATGGGTTCCGGTAAAGCCCGGAACAGAGGCGGATCTGGCTCTGGGGATGTGCGCAGTGATTCTGAAAAACAATCTGTTTAACGCTGCAGCCGTTGCCGGGTTCAAAGGGGGATTCAACAAGCTGACGGCCTTGCTTCAGAACGATTATTCCCTTTCAAAAATAGCTGAAACAACCGGTATCAAAGAGGCTGATATTGAAGACATCGCCACTCAATTTGCAAAGGCAAAAATGCCGGTTGCGGTTTTCGGCAAGGGCAGGGGA